>CAINLV010000099.1 GCA_903850565.1 uncultured Actinomycetes bacterium | reverse complement strand
TCCAATAATTCGGCATTTATTAGAGAGGTCATCTCTTTGGCCGGAACATTCCAGTCACTTTGCAATCTCTTGCGGCGCGTTGATGGCTTCTCCGGAAGCGTGGCCCGAAGTTCTTCAATCCACTGCGCACTTGGACATACTGGAACCAAATCTGGTTCTGGGAAATATCGATAATCTTCGGCCTGCTCTTTGGAACGACCAGGTCGGGTCAGCCCGCTCTCCTCTAAGAAGTGACGAGTCTCTTGGACAATTCGCTCACCTTTTTGCAATCGCTCCGCTTGGCGAATCATCTCTCCGGAAACGGCGCGTTCTACTGAACGAAGTGAGTTAACGTTCTTGGTCTCGCTCCGAGTTCCCAATAATCCAGAACCTGCAGGAGCCAAAGATAGGTTTGCATCGCAACGAAGGGAACCTTGTTCCATCTTTACATCGCTTACTCCGAGGGAACGGAGAATGTCTCGTAGTTCGGCGACATAGGCTCGAGCAACCTGCGGGGCATACTTGCCAGTTCCTGGAATTATTTTGGTGACGATTTCCACCAGAGGAATTCCCGCACGGTTGTAATCCAGCAACGAATATTCGGCGCCGTGGATTCGGCCAGTAGAACCACCAACGTGAAGCGACTTTCCGGTGTCTTCTTCCATATGGACTCGCTCGATATCCACACGAAAGATCTTTTGACCTTCATCGGTCTCAATTTCAACATCTAGATATCCATTGACGCAGATGGGCTCGTCATATTGGGATGTCTGAAAGTTCTTTGGCATATCTGGATAAAAATAATTCTTTCTGGCGAAACGGCTAAATGGCGCGATGGAACAATTAAGTGCCAGTCCAATCAGGATTGAAGATTCAATCGCTTTGGCGTTCACTACTGGCAAGGAACCAGGCATTCCCAAACAGACCGGACAGGTTTGCGTGTTTGGTTCGGCACCAAATTCGGTAGCACAACCACAGAACATCTTTGAATTGGTGTTGAGCTCAACGTGAACTTCCAAACCTAATGTTGGATCATAAAGTTCAACTACTTCATCGTATGAAAGTGTCATTAGAAGGTCACCCCCAAAACCGGTGCATTGGCAAGAATCGGTTGCCCCCATTTACTTAATAAGGCTGCTTCCAAAGTTCCACCAACCTGATACATCAAGTCATCTTTCATGGCAGGGGACATGATTTGAAATCCAACTGGTAGGCCATCTTCTGGCGCCAAACCACATGGAAGACTCATTCCACCAATACCGGCCATATTGACTGGAATTGTGGCGATATCGTTTAGGTACATTGCCAATGGATCATCGCTCTTTTCGCCGATCTTAAAGGCGGTTGTAGGGCAAGTTGGCGAAACCAATACGTCGGCCTGTTGGAATGCGTTAATAAAATCTTGGGTAATCAAAGTTCTTACCTTCTGGGCAGATCCATAATAGGCATCGTAATATCCAGATGAAAGAGCATAAGTTCCCAAAATAATTCGGCGCTTAACTTCTTTTCCGAAGCCAACTTCGCGAGTCATATTCATAACTTCTTCGGCGCCGCGGACTCCATCATCGCCAATACGAATTCCGTAGCGCATCGAATCAAAGCGAGCTAGATTTGAAGAACATTCACTAGGTGCAATCAAATAGTAGGCAGCTAATGCATATTCAAAGTTAGGACAAGAGACCTCAACTATTTCAGCGCCGGCTTTAACTAATTCCTCCAGTGATTCTTCGAAGCGAGCGCGCACACCATCCTGATAACCAGCACCAGATAGTTCTTTTACGACGCCGATCTTCATTCCCTTGACATCCAACTTGCGTGCAGCAGCCACTACTTGAGGAACCGGTGCATTGATACTGGTTGAATCATGTGGGTCATATCCAGCGATAGCTTCGTGGAGCATGGCCGTATCCAAAACTGTGCGAGCACAAGGTCCGGCTTGATCTAGGCTGGAAGAAAATGCAATAAGCCCATACCGGGAGACTCCGCCGTAGGTAGGTTTCACGCCAACGGTTCCAGTAACTGCTGCAGGTTGGCGAATAGAACCCCCAGTGTCTGTACCGATTGCCAACGGTGCTTCAAAGGATGCCAGGGATGCGGCAGAGCCACCGCCGGAACCACCTGGAATTCGCTCTAGATCCCATGGGTTATGAGTGGGACCATATGCTGAATTTTCGGTGGAAGAACCCATGGCAAATTCGTCCATATTGGTCTTACCTAAAATAACGATTCCAGCGCTCTTCAGTTTTGAGACAACGGTGGAGTCATAGGGTGGGCGCCATCCTTCAAGGATTTTTGATCCTGCAGTTGTTGGGATCCCCTTCTGAGTCATGACATCTTTGAGTGCTAAGGGAACTCCAGCAAGGGGGCTCAGCGCTTCACCACTTGCGCGCCGGGCATCAACAGCGGCCGCCTGCGAAAGCGCACCTTCAGTATCTACGTGGAGAAATGCGTGAACATCGCCATCCACGGCGGTGATTCGATCAAGGTGTTGTTGTGTTAATTCCACTGAGGTGATGTCACCGGCGGCCAGAGACTTGGCCATTGCAGAGGCGTGTGCGTGAATCATTCGGCATCTCCCAAGATTTGTGGAACTTTGAAGCGTTGATCTGCTTGGGCTGGAGCTCCGGAGAGCGCTTCATCAGGAGTCAAACTTGGAGCAACCACATCGGGACGAAAGATGTTTTGTAATGCGAGCGGATGGGAGGTTGGAGGTACATCGGCCCCTGCCACCTCTTGAACTCGAGCAACCGCACCTAAGATCAGATCCATCTCGGAGGCCAAGTGGTCTAGTTCGGGTTCGGTCATTTCAATACGAGCCAGTCGCGCTAAATTCGCGACCTCATCACGGGAAATTGAAGCCATGCTCACACCTTATCTGCTAATCAATACGACTTATAAATGAACGTCAACTAGGCCCTAATCTGCCCGGTTCCCGTCACGATCCACGTCGTTGTGGTCATTGCTTCCAGTCCCATGGGACCTCTGGCATGAAGTTTTTGGTTCGAAATTCCGATCTCGGCGCCGAATCCCATTTGCTCGCCATCGGTAAACCTGGTGGAGGCGTTGATCATCACCGCGGCACAATCCGAGAGCGCGACGAAGGTATCGGCATGCGATTGCGATTCTGTGACAATGGCTTCGGTGTGATTGGTTCCGTATTTATGAATGTGATCAGCAGCAGCCACCAGTGATGGCACCACGGCCACATTCATCTCCAGGGAACCGTATTCGGTGCACCAATTCTCATCGGTAGCGCCCTGGGCTGGAATCCCCAGTTGTTGGGCGATTTCTAGGGTGGCGCTATCACCATGAATTATGACTCCTGCTTCGTGCAGGGCGGTCAAAGCGGTGGGCAGAAATTTTTCGGCCACAGATTGGTGAACCAGAAGGGTTTCGGCAGCATTGCAAACGCTGGGGCGCTGAATTTTGGAATTGAGCAATATTGGTAGCGCTTTATCTAAGTCGGCTTCATCATCGACATAAACATGGCAGACACCAGCGCCAGTTTCGATAGTAGGAACCGTCGCTTCATCTATGACGGTCCGAATCAATTGCGCGCTTCCTCGCGGAATAACCAGATCCACTTTGCCACGTGCATGTAACAACGCCGCAACCGTGCTTCGATCATTGGATGGAACTAATTGAACTATGTCAGGTGAGATATTGGTCCGTGCCAAAGCTCGCCGCATGACTTCCACTAAAACTTGATTGCTGGAAGCGGCCGAGGAAGAACCGCGCAAGAGCGCCGCATTTCCCGACATGAGCAGAATGACTGCCGCATCGACCGTTACATTGGGGCGGGCCTCATAGACCATGCCCACTACCCCAAAAGGAACTGTTCGCTGCTTGAGATGAAGACCGTTAGGCAAGGTGCTTTCGCGAACCGTCTTTCCCAGTGGATCGGGAAGTTTGGAAACTTCTCTGGCGCCACTGGCGATGCCCTGTATCCGCGCCGAATTTAGTAACAACCGATCGCGTAGAGATGGCGCCATACCGGCGGCATCGGCTCGATCTAAATCTTCTTGATTGGCGCTCAAGATTTCCGATTCGCTGGCTTGAATTTCGGTCGCGATCGCTTGCAAGGCCATGACCCGCTCTTGCGGAGTTGCCGCCACTAGGGTGCGGGCCGCAATTCGGGATTTTTCCGCTAACTCGGAAATTAATAGCACTGCATCCATGCCCTAAGCCTAAGGGTGATTAGGCTCTCCTCATGAAACGTTTATTTCGAGCGGTCAGAAACCTTTTCCTTGGAATCCTCGCATTGGCCTTTCTCCTCACCGCTTTCACGCGCTTCGTCCACTACCCCAATCCCATAGATTCGGTTCGGCTGGCCTTAGCCCCCGCCTCGAAAACTCCAACGCTGATGCCCGCGCATACGATCGCACCGGCCACCGTTCCTATCGCCTGGCCTACTGCTTCGGAAAAAATGCCCAGCACCGTCCCGTGGGATGGCGGCACTCTCTCCTGGCAAGAATTCTTGGACAAGTCCAATACCAATGCCTTCTTGGTTATTCGAAATGGTGTCATCACTTACGAGTATTACAAATCCGGGATTACTGCCAGCACGCAACTTCCTTCGTACTCTGTCGCAAAAACCATGACTTCGCTCTTAATTGGCAAACTCATCAGTGAAGGCAAGATCAAAGAGTCAGATACCTTCGTGAAATTCTTCCCTGAATATAAAACTGGAACTACTTTCGACAAAGTCACAATCCAATCGCTCTTGGATATGGAGAGCGGTGTTGGTGTATCCGATAATTATCCAACCGGACCATCGGGCTGGGGCGTGGGCATTGCGCAAATGTATGCAACAACGGATTTGAATTGGTTTGTAAAACACAATCGGAAAATGTTTGAAGCACCAGATACCAAAGCCGAATATCGCAGCGTGAACACCCAGCTATTGGGAATGATTGTGAAGAAAGTGACCGGCATGAGAGTTGCCGATTATTTCAGTGAAAGTATTTGGCAGCCGATTGGTGCTCAATATCCGGCCACGTGGAACGTCGATAAGGTGGGCGGAACTGAAAAGACATTTTGCTGCTTTAACGCAGCGGCTCGAGACTATGCACGAGTTGGCTTAGCCATGATCAATGGTGGCTTTGCTGGCTCGCATCAAGTTATCAGCACAGATTGGCTCAAACGAATCAGTACTCCAGCTGTGACCTTGGATCATCAGTGGAAATATAGTGCCCAAGTCTGGCACCCTTATGAGGGGATTAATTTGGCGCTGGGATTGCACGGTCAATATATATTCGTCGATCCCTCGACCCGAACCGTGATCGTTAAATTGAGTGATAACCCAACTGATGGTGATCCAGAAGTTGAAACTGCCAAGGTGCTCTTAACCGTTTCGCGCGGGTAATTACAACAAAACCAAATCGTCGCGGTGCACAAGTTCGCGTTCGAATTCTGGCCCGAACTCTTCTAAGAGTTCTTTCATCGATTTTCCCAGCATTTGCGGAATTTCATCAGCATCGAATGCAACTAGTCCGCGAGCGATGACCTCACCCTTTTCTGATGCCAATTCCACGGTGTCGCCTGAAATGAATTCGCCTTCAATGCTTTTTACACCAACGGCCAAAAGCGAAACACCACGTTCACGAATTGCTTTCACCGCGCCGTAATCCAAAACTAAGCGACCTCTGGGAGTGGCAGCGTGCGCCAGCCAGAGCAGCCGAGAAGATTTGCGATCACTAACTGGGTGGAAATATGTTCCAAGATTTTCTCCGCTCAATGCGCCAGAAAGATTTGGCAATGAAGTCAACAGCATCGAAACTCCGGCTCCTGTGGCAATTCGAGCCGCCTCAATCTTGGTGACCATTCCGCCGCTACCTACGCCAGAAGATCCGACTCCCCCAACTTCAATGTCGCCGATATCTTTCATGCTCTTAACTTCGGAGATTCTTCGTGCGGTGGGATTGGAAGGTGGTGCATCGTAAAGACCATCAATATCAGTGACTAGCACCAACAAGTCTGCGCCGATGAGATGCGAAACTAAAGCTGCCAATCGATCGTTGTCACCAAATCTAATTTCGGAAGTTCCCACAGAGTCGTTCTCATTAATGATCGGGACAACGCCCATCTGAATTAATTTGAAAAGGGTACGTTGAGCATTTTGGTAATGAGATCTTCGAACCACATCTTCGGTAGTGAGCAGTACTTGGGAGGCGATCATCGAATGGCGATGAAAAGATTCGGTGTAAGCCGCAATCAATAACCCCTGACCAACAGATGCGGCAGCTTGCTGAGTCGCTAAATCTTTAGGACGCGCGTGCAAACCTAGCGGTGCCAAGCCAGCAGCAATGGCGCCAGATGAAACGACAACTGCTTCAATCCCAGCCGATTTTAGTTGCGCGACACAATCGACCAAGGCATTAACGGCAGCTTCGTCTAGTTGAGCACCAGCAGTTCCAGTCAGAGTAGATGAACCGACTTTTATTACTACTCGTTTGGCCTTGACGATACCTGCCCGTGTCATTTTTCGCCTTCTACCCTCGGATCTTTGGGATCAGCAACGTTGTATTCCCATTGCATTGAAATTTCATCATCGCTGAGTTGATCAACATCATCCTCAACATATTGGCCGGCCCATGGTGATTCCAAACGGCGATCTTGGCCTCTGGCACCAGCCAAGAGTTCAGCACCGGCTTCAACGGTTGGCTCCCAATCGAAAATAACGGCATTATCGCCGACGCCGATTCGAACTTCGCTCTTAGCAACGGCGCCCTTCTTGAAGAGTTCCTTTTCCACTCCAAGAGCGGCAAGGCGATCTGCAAGGTAGCCAATGGCCTCGGCATTGCCGAAATCAGTTTGGCGGACCCAGCGAACTGGCTTGTCACCAAGTACGGTGAAAGATCCATCTTCGTTGGCAGTGACGGTAAATCCAGAGTCATTGACCGCTACCGGTCGAAGCACAATTCTGGTTCGGACTTCGGCAGCTTCAGCTTTACGTTGTTCCTGAATAATTATGGCCATCGCGTAATTCAATTCAGTAAGGCCAATATGGCTGGCTGCAGAAATTTGAAATACTTGATATCCGCGTTCTTCAAAAATTGGTTGGACCATATCTGCCATAGCTTTTCCATCTGGCAGATCGATTTTATTCAACGCAATGATGCGTGGCCGCGCCGATAAGCCGCCATAGTGTGAAAGCTCTTCTTCAATAATGTCGAAATCTTTAACAGGATCTCGGTCGGTTTCCAAGGTTCCACAATCGAGAACGTGGACTAGCGCCGCACAGCGCTCGACATGTCGCAAGAATTCCAGACCCAAGCCTTTGCCTTCGCTTGCTCCAGGAATTAATCCAGGAACATCGGCAACAGTAAAGCGAACACCACCGGCTTGAACTACGCCTAAGTTTGGAACCAAAGTTGTAAAGGGATAATCGGCGATCTTTGGTTTAGCAGCAGAGATAGCTGCGATGAGCGAAGATTTTCCAGCGCTAGGAAAACCGATCAGACCGATGTCAGCAACGCTCTTGAGTTCCAGCGTGAGGGTGCGCTCTTCGCCACCTTCACCCTTCAATGCAAATCCTGGCGCTCGTCGCTTAGAGGAAGCTAGGCCGGCATTTCCCAAGCCACCTTTTCCGCCTTGGGCTGCGATAAACCGAGTTCCTTCACCGATAAGGTCGGCAAGAACTGTTCCCTCTTGGTCTTTAACCACAGTTCCATTAGGAACAGAGAGGATTAAATCTTTACCTTCGGCGCCATTGCACCAATCGCCATAACCCAATTTTCCATTAGTGGCTTTTCGGTGGGGTGAATGATGGAAGTCCAACAAAGTCGTTGTTCCTTGGTCGACAACCAAAATGATGTCGCCGCCGCGTCCACCATTTCCGCCATCTGGTCCACCTAATGGCTTGAACTTTTCTCTATGAACAGAGACGCAGCCATCGCCACCAGATCCCGCTGTTGCATGGAGAGTTACGCGATC
>CAINLV010000098.1 GCA_903850565.1 uncultured Actinomycetes bacterium | reverse complement strand
GGTGACGGAGATAGCGCTGAGCTAAACCGTATTCGTACAAGCAAGTACCAGTTGGCAACAGTTGCAGAGCCTCTATACCTTCAGGCTTGGCAGCTAGTTGACGCGATCAACAGCACATTCGCAAAGGCACCAATTGCCAAGTGGGTTGCAGCTCCTGGTTTGATCGATCACACAAACGTACCAAAGGGCGACATCTTTGATCCAGCATCAGGATACCGCGCTATTTACCTCAAGCTCTGGGGAGTGAAGTAACTCATCACTGAGTTAACTCTCTAGCACTGTAAACTCCAGTGATGTTGGGAAACCAACGTCACTGGAGTTTTATAATTTTGGAGGAAAGTAATTACATGTCAGTTGCAGTGGGCTTAACACAACCATTAACCAGCGCAACCGCGCGTCTTCGCAGTGAAGTTCGCGGAGAAATTAGTGATGCCCAAATAAAACAAGCTGAATATGCAACAGATGCATCAAATTATCGTGTACTTCCACAACTTATTGTTACTCCACTTGACGCCACCGATGTCATTACAACCATCTCAATCGCCCGAGAATTTAATATTCCTGTAACTCTACGCGGCGGCGGAACGTCAGTTGCAGGTAATGCAATTGGCACTGGAATCATTATTGATACCTCTGTGCATATGAATAAAATAATTGAAGTCGATCCCGTTAATCGTTTTGCCATCGTCCAACCGGGAGTGATTCTTTCCTCCCTACAAAAGGCCGCTGCGCCACACGGACTTCGTTTTGGGCCTGATCCCTCAACCCAAAATCGTGCAACGATGGGTGGTCTAATAGGAAACAATGCATGCGGGCCTCATGCACTTTCATTCGGCAAGACTGCTACTAATGTAATTTCACTAGATGTTATTGATGGCCGTCTTCGCAGGTTCACGGCTGAAAAAGGAATGGAATCAATTCCCGGTCTTTCCCAGATTGTGTCGAACAATCTTGCAGTACTACGGACTGAATTTGGAAAGTTTGGTCGGCAAGTAAGCGGATATTCACTTGAACATTTACTTCCAGAAAATGGCGCGAACCTTGCCGCCGCGCTAACCGGCACCGAAGGCACGCTTATTACTTTGCTAGAAGCGAAGGTTAAGTTGGTGCCTCAGTCAGCCGCTCCAGCGCTTGTCGTTCTTGGTTATCCGACAATGCCAGATGCGGGTGATGATGTTCCTAACTTATTGAAATTTAATCCACTTGCCATGGAAGGTTTAGATATTCGCCTTATCGATGTTGCGCGCGAACATTGGAAAGGAAAGGGGTTCCCCGAACTTCCCAAAGGTCAAGGTTGGCTAATGATTGAAGTCGGCGGAGAAACCTCGGATGAAGCCGTTGCTCGTGCAAACGAATTAGCCAAAGCTGCAAATACAAAAGAATGTCGCGTATTACCCGCAGGACCAGAAGCTCGAGTTCTCTGGCAATTGCGCGCAGATGGTTCTGGTTATGCAGGTCGAACCCATAGTGGCAATCAGGCATGGCCAGGTTGGGAAGATGCAGCAGTGCCTCCAGCAAACCTTGGAACATACATGCGCGAGATGGATCGACTTTTAGCTGATCGCAAACTGGAAGGTGTTCCCTTTGGCCACTTTGGTGATGGTTGCATTCATATTCGCATTGATTTCCCATTAGAGCGGGAAACTACAACTTTTAGATCCTTTATCGAAGATGCAACCGAACTAGTTTTGAAACTAGGTGGCTCACCATCAGGTGAACACGGTGATGGACGCGCACGCAGTGAGATGCTCTCAAGAATGTATTCACCTACTGCTATTTCAATGTTTGAGCAGATCAAAGAAGTTTTTGATCCACAAAATATTTTAAATCCAGGTGTAATTGTTAATCCGCGTCGCATCGATCAAGATTTGCGTCGCCCAACTGCCGTCTCAATACAAAATGCAGGCGGTTTTGCATTCGGAGAAGATAACGGTGACTTTACAGCGGCCGTACACCGCTGCGTAGGAGTTGGTAAATGTCGCGCTGATAATTCAGCTAGCGGCGGATTTATGTGCCCCTCCTACCAAGCAACAAAAAATGAATCACTAGTTACCCGTGGTCGCGCCCGAGTACTACAAGAATTAACCCAGAACACCGGGAAAAATACCGATTGGTCCTCACCTATTGTTGAGGAATCACTTGACCTTTGCTTAAGTTGTAAGGCGTGCGCAAGTGATTGCCCTGCCGAAGTTGATATGGCGAAATATAAATCCGAAGTTCTCTATCGTCGCTACAAAGGAAAAGTGCGCCCGATCAATCATTACGTTCTTGGTTGGCTACCTCGCTGGGCTGCGCTTGCTCAAATTTCACCACCTTTAGTAAACGCAATCACCCAATCAACCGTAGGCAGTAAATTGTTACTTCGTTTTGGGGGCATGGATTCGCGGCGCACCCTTCCTAAATTTGCAAATAATTCGTATTTAAAATCTCAGAAGAAAAGTGCCGCAACATCTAAACCAAAAATAGTTCTCTGGGTTGATTCGTTTACTGATTCTTTTACTCCAAGTGGAGCAGTCGCTGCGAAAGCACTATTAGAAAAAATCGGTTATGAAGTTGTCATTCCAGAACAGGCAGCTTGTTGCGGCTTGACTTGGATCAGTACTGGACAACTAGATGGAGCGAAGAAGCGTCTTAATAATCTTCTTGGCGTGATGACCCCTTATGTTGAACAAGGCATGGAGATTGTTGGACTAGAACCTTCGTGTACCGCGGTTTTACGTTCAGATTTGCTGGATTTACTGCCACATGACCCTCGTTCGCTGCAGATCGCAGAGGCCACCCGAACAATTGCTGAAGTAATTAATCGGGCGCCATCTAATCCGCAACTCTCCTGGAAAGCCCCTGATTTACGCGATACAACTTTGGTCGTGCAACCACACTGTCATCAGCACGCAGTGATGGGTTTTAGAGATGATCAAGAAGTATTACAAAGTACCGGTGTCACATTTAAGGAGTTAGCTGGATGTTGCGGCCTTGCAGGTAATTTTGGAATGGAAAAAGGCCACTTTGAACTTTCAAAAGCAGTCGCAGAGAACGCGCTACTACCTGCCCTTCGTGAGAAGGAAAGTAAGACTGTATTTCTTGCCGATGGTTTTTCATGTCGCACACAAGCCGATCAATTAGCAGGAGTATCTGGTGTGACTCTGGCAGAATTATTGATGTCGGGGTTTACTAAGTGAAAACAATAGTTTTGGATGATGATCCAACAGGTACCCAGTG
>CAINLV010000097.1 GCA_903850565.1 uncultured Actinomycetes bacterium | reverse complement strand
TTACGGACCTAGCGCAGAGGCAGAGACCTTACGCAAAATGGTCATCGCAATGTCTCGCGATATTCGAGTATTAGTCATCAAATTGGCAGATAGATTGCATAACGCCAGAACCTGGAAATTCGTCTCTGCCGAAACTGCGCAGCGCAAGGCGCAGGAAACGTTAGACATCTATGCCCCTTTGGCGCATCGGTTGGGAATGAATGCGATCAAGTGGGAACTGGAGGATCTTTCTTTTCAAGTGTTGGAGCCTAAGAAATATGATGAAATTGAACGACTAGTCCTTGATCGTTCACCATCTAGATCTAAGCTCACCACTGAAGTAGTAGAACTGGTCGAGGGTGATCTAGCGGCAGATGGAATTACTGCCAAGGTACAGGGCCGGCAGAAGCACCTCTATAGCGTTTATCAAAAGATGGTGGTTCGTGGCCGAGATTTCAATGAAATATATGACCTAGTCGGAATTCGAGTTCTTGTAGAGAATGTTCGAGACTGCTACGGAGTGCTCGGAGCAATTCATGCCCGGTGGAGCCCTATCCCAGGTAGATTCAAAGACTACATAGCAATGCCGAAATTTAATTTGTATCAATCGCTGCACACAACAGTGATCGGACCAACAGGCAAAGCTGTGGAAATTCAAATTCGAACTTTCGATATGCATGCCAGGGCCGAATATGGAATTGCTGCACACTGGAAGTACAAGATGAAGGGCGATGAAGCATCGCACCCAGCATCTGGCGGTACCGATATGTTGTGGCTCAAGCAATTACATGAATGGCAACAGGAAACCGAAGATGTTGGTGAATTCTTAGACACCCTTCGCTATGACTTACGCACCCCAGAAGTTTTTGTATTCACACCAAAGGGGAGCGTCATTGCACTTCCTGCCGGTTCAACTCCGGTGGACTTCGCTTATGCAGTTCACACCGAGGTTGGCAATCGTTGTGTAGGTGCCAAGGTGAATGGGAAGTTAGTTCCCCTAGAATCTACTTTGGAAAATGGCGATGTCCTGGAAGTTGTCACCAATAAGCATGAAAATGCTGGACCGAGCCGAGATTGGCTTAACTTTGTAAAATCTCCACGAGCGCGCTCTAAGATCAAAGCCTGGTTTTCCAAAGAACGACGCGAAGAAGCTATCGATGCTGGTCGCGAATCTATCGCTCGTCAGATGCGTAAGGCCGGCCTTCCATTACAGAAAATATTTGCCGGTCAAGCAATTCTCCAACTCAGCCACGATCTTCGTTATCCCGATATTGAGGCCATGTATGCGGCTGTAGGTAACGGCTACATATCGGCACAATTTGTGGTGGAGAAACTCTCTGTTGCTATGGGCGATGAGAATGCCCATCAGGAATCCAGCATCGAACACCTTATTGGAACCTCCACTTTGGAGAGCAATCGTCGAAGTTCCTCAGGTGTGGATGTTGAAGGCTCGGATGACGTTTTGGTAAAACTTGCCCGATGCTGTGCGCCAGTTCCGGGCGATGAGATTGTTGGATTCGTAACCAGAGGTAGCGGAGTCTCGATCCATAGAACTGATTGCATAAACATCTCTGATTTACGTTCCCATCAAGGGGATCGAATCGTTAATGTTAAATGGAATGTAAATGCGAAAACTCTATTTTTGGTAAATATTCAATTGGAAGCCCTGGACCGAAATCGTCTGCTCTCAGATGTCACGAGAACGCTTTCGGATCAGCACGTCAATATTTTGAACGCAGCAGTAAGTACTTCGCGCGATCGAACCGCTGTGCTGCGATTTACCTTTGAGATGGCAGATGCTTCACATCTGGATGCGGTGCTATCTGCCGTCAGAAATGTCGAAGGTGTGTACGACGTCTATCGCACAACCAACAATTAACGAACTTTAAACTCAGAAAGTCCCTTTTGCGCTTCAGCCAACCAGACTTTACGTGCTTCGGCAGCCTCTAGTGCAACCTTGGCCTTGGCCAGATCTCCCGCTGCTGTCGCTTTTGCCGCTTGTTTTTCGTAATTTTCGATCGCGGTAATTAGCCCTTGGACAACATCATTTGCTCGGGCGATGGCTGTTGGATCAGTACGACGATAATGATCTTGTTCTAGCAAATCTAGAGCGTCTTCAACTTTAGCTAACCGGGCATCTAGGGTGGCGCGCTTGCTTCGCTCCGTCATGCCGATCTTTTGCCATTGATCCATTAGCTCGCGGAAGGCACGCTTTCCCGATTGAAGGTCTTTAAACGGCACGAGCGCTTCGAAAGCGGTAATTAGCTCTTCGCGCTTAACTAAGTTCGCGGCCATGCTCACTTGGCGACGTTCGAGGTCGGTATTTTTCGCAACAAAGAATTGATCTTGGGCTGCCTTGAACCTGGCCCACATCTTTGCATCAACTGATGGCTTTCCTCGGCCGCAGGCCTTCCATTGATCCATGAGTTCTTTGAAGCGCTTGGCCGTAGCCAACCATTCGTGAGAAGTTGCCAATAGTTCAGCCTCTTTGACGATGGCTTCTTTCTTCTCCTGAACCCCTGATTGAGTTGCTTCTAAGGAAGCAAAATGGGTCCGGCGCTTTTTATCAAATTTATTTCGTGATGAAGAGAATCGCTTCCATAGATCAGCGTCGGTCTTCTTGTCCAAACGAGGAGCGGCTTTCCACTCATCCAAAAGCACCTTGAGACGTTCGCCGGTAACTTTCCAATTCTCACTGGCGGAAAGTTCCTCCGCTTCGGACACGATCTTCTCCTTGTGCGCAACGGCTTGTGCTCGCTTTGCTTCCTTGATGGCATTTTCTACTTCTTTGCGCTCTTGGTAGGCAGCGCGATGATCTTCAATAAGAGAAGGGATCTGGTCAACTGCAACAGCCAAAGTTGCTAGGTCGCCGACGCCATTGAGGTTGGCAACTTGTTCGCGCAATTTATCTACGGCTTGAGCTGCATCGGAGGGAACCATGGCACCACTTTTGATGCGGGCCGCTAGGAGCGCCACTTCAGAGGCAAGGGCTTCGAACTTGCGAACGAAGTAAGCCAGCGCTTCTTCAGCACTCTTGCCTGGATAGGAACCAACTGCCCGTTCCCCATCTGCCAAGATGACATAGACAGTTCCATCTTCACCAACGCGACCAAATTGAGCTGGATCTCCAACTAAAGCCGAAGCCGCTGAGACCGGGATCGATGGACGTTCTGCCAGAGTTGAATTTTCTGCTGCTTGTTCAACTGGTGTGTTTTCCATCGTGAGCTCCTTCGTCGGTTGCGCGTCGCTTGCATTGTGCAAACTTCCGTTATGGCACTTCGTAGATCGGATACAAAAATGACCTAATTTGAGGGTTCGTTGGGTAAACGGCCATCAATTACAGAGCCGTAAGGGTACCCTGAACCCCTTTACCGAGGGAAGTTGAGGGTCAGGCTTGATCATCGAAGTAATCCAGGCACCCTATTTCGGGACCAATTGTTGGATTTTTGCCCCGGCTCGAAATTCGGAATGTTTCATCGTAGATCCAGGAATAGGCGGGGATCCGAGCATGTTGGAACGGATCCGAAAGGTTTTGGAGAAGGAGAATCTCAAACCCATCGCCGCCATTTTGACCCATGGCCACCTAGACCACACTTACTCGATTTACCCCGTATCCGACCATTACCAAATTCCAGCGCTCATTCACCAGAGTGACCGCGCCCTATTGGCCGATCCGTGGCGAGCATTGCGGCCAGATGGCGAACTTCGCGCCCTCATGTCCAAATTGGGGACTACTAATTTTGTGGAACCAGCAGAAGTACAGGTCGTCGCCGATGGCCAAAAGGTCGAGATTGCCGGAATGCACTTGGAAATGATCCATTCGCCCGGGCACACCAAGGGTTCGATCATGATTCAAGTGGAGAACGAGCATTTAATCTCTGGAGATACCCTCTTCGCCGGCGGGATTGGCAGGTATGACTTACCGACCAGTTCACCTGCTGCGATGCTTACTACATTGAGAGAGAAGGTTCTCACTCTGGCCGATGAGTTAATTGTTCATCCAGGCCACGGCGGTCAAACTACAATTGGCCGAGAGCGTAAGAGCAATCCTTACCTACGTGAAGAATTCTTGAATGGGAAATGGTCATGAAATTTCAGGCGCCTAAAGGGGTTAGTGAATATGCTCCTCCGCGCTCACTTCATTTTGAAGTCGTTCGTGAAAGTCTAATTTCCGCGGCAGTTCAAGCCGGGTACCTACTTATGGAGCTTCCGGTATTTGAAGATACCGAACTTTTCGCTCGAGGCGTCGGTGAGACCACCGATGTTGTTACGAAAGAGATGTACACCTTCGAAGATCGCGGTGGGCGGTCTATCACGCTTCGCCCGGAAGGCACTGCTGGTGTGATGCGAGCGGTAATAGAGCATGGTTTGGATCGTGGCCAACTACCGGTAAAAGTTTGGTACTCAGGTGCCTTCTTTAGAGCCGAGCGCCCGCAAGCAGGTCGGTATCGTCAGTTCTACCAAGTGGGTATTGAAGCGATTGGGCTAAATGATCCAGAGATTGACGCCGAAGTAATCGCTACCGCCGATCGCAGCTTAAAGAAATTGGGATTGAAGGATTACCGACTAGAGATTACCTCGTTAGGGGATTCGCAATCCCGAAAGGCACATCGAGTCGATTTGGATAAGTTCATCGCCGGTCTTGATTTGGATGAGGCGACCCGCACAAAGGCCCAGGTCAATCCATTACGTCTCTTCGACGACAAACGCGAATCAGTGCAGAAACAGATGGAGAACGCTCCGTTACTCCTGAACTATTTATCCGAAGAAAGCACGGCACATTTTAATGCCGTTCAATCGTTGCTTCAGAGTTTCGGAATTGATTTTCTTATTAACAAGCGCATGGTCCGAGGTCTGGACTATTACACCGGAACCACCTTCGAATTTATCCATGAAAAATTGGGCGCTCAATCAGGCATCGGTGGCGGTGGACGATACGACGGACTGATGAAACAACTTGGGGGAGCCGATCTATCTGGTATCGGCTATGGAATGGGTGTTGATCGGATTTTATTGGCCTGCCAATCTGAGGAAATTGAGTTGGCTCCGCTAGGTAAATTGGACCTTTTCGCGATTGCATTGGGTGAAGAAGCTAAATTGAAAGTGGCTCAGATTGTAAATCAACTTAGAAATGCTGGGTTAACTGTTGATATGGCCTACGGCGATCGAGCGCTGAAAAGTGCCATGAAGATGGCAGATAAGAGTGGGGCAAAGTTTTCTTTGGTACTTGGTGCAGATGAACTCCAAATGGAGTCCATAGCCGTAAAAAATATGGATTCTGGGGAGAGCCAATCCGTTACGATTTCTTCTTTAGAAGAATTTCTTCGAGACAGTTAGGTTGTGAATTAAGCAATGCTAAGAACGCATACTGCAGGAACTCTGAGCAAGAGCGATGTTGGAACTATCGTGACTGTGGCTGGATGGGTAGCCCGCCGCCGAGATCATGGCGGGGTTGCCTTCATCGATGTTCGGGATGCATCCGGAGCAGTTCAAGCAGTAATTCACGACGAAAACGTGGCCGGTGCACTGCGAGCGGAATGGTGCATTTTGCTCACCGGTACTGTCAGCCTTCGTCCGGCTGGAAATGAAAATTTGGCCATTCCTACCGGTGAAATTGAAATCGTTTGCGAAAAACTGGAAGTCCTTAGCGAGGCTGCGCCTCTGCCATTTCCAGTAGATAGCGGCGATCTGAGCACCATCAGCGAAGAAGTTCGATTGAAGTACCGATATTTAGATCTGCGCCGCGAAGGTCCAGCCCGAAATCTGAGACTTCGTTCCCAGGTTACTTCTGCTATTCGTGCTGCAATGGATGAAGAGAAATTCTTGGAAATTGAAACCCCATACCTGACTAGATCCACTCCAGAAGGGGCTCGGGACTTCTTGGTGCCAGTTCGACTTCAACCGGGTAGTTGGTATGCCCTGCCACAGTCGCCACAGCTCTTTAAACAATTGTTAATGGTTGCGGGTATGGAAAAGTATTATCAAATCGCTCGATGCTTTAGAGATGAAGATTTCCGAGCAGACCGACAACCAGAGTTCACTCAACTCGATATCGAAATGTCTTTCATTGACCAAGACGACATCATTGCCGTTGCGGAGAAGATTTTGAAGGATGTTTTTCGCAAGGTAGTCAACTATGACATTCCGTTGCCCATTCCACATATGACTTATCACGAAGCGATGCGTAGATTCGGTTCGGATAAGCCAGATCTACGTTTTGCAAATGAACTAACAGATGTAACCAAATTTTTTGCTGAAACAACTTTTCGAGTTTTTCAGGCCGAATATGTCGGTGCTGTAGTTATGCCAGCCGGAGCAAGCTCGGCCCGAAGAGATCTAGATGCATGGCAAGATTGGGCTAAGACCCGCGGGGCAAAGGGTTTGGCTTACATATTGATCCATGAAGATGGGTCACTTGGTGGTCCGGTAGCAAAGAATCTATCTGAAACGGAAATTGCCGGAATCGCTAGCAAAGTTGGCGCCGCACCAGGGGATGCAATCTTCTTCGCCGCTGGCAACCGGATCTCCTCACTGAATTTACTGGGTGCAGTTCGTTTGGAAATTGGTCGTAGATGTAAGTTGATCGATGAAACCAAATGGGAATTTCTCTGGGTCGTAGATGCCCCGATGTTTGAGCTCTTGGATAGCGAGAACCCCGAAAGCGGATGGCATGCAGTTCACCATCCATTCACTGGTCCGAAACCCGAATTTGCTGCAAACTTTCATACCAATCCAGCCGAGGCGCTGGCCTATGCCTACGATATTGTCCTTAATGGAAATGAAATCGGTGGCGGTTCAATCAGAATTCATCAACGCGAAGTTCAAAAGCGAGTCTTTGATGTGATCGGTCTGACTCCTGATGAAGCTGAGAGCAAATTTGGATTCCTTTTAGAAGCCTTCAATTACGGACCACCTCCACACGGTGGAATCGCAATCGGGCTGGATCGTCTCTGCGCCCTACTTGCAGGTGCTGAATCCATCCGCGAAGTTATTGCTTTCCCTAAGACTGCCAGCGGGGGAGATCCATTAACTGGAGCGCCTACTCCAATCACTGCGCCACAGCGCAAAGAAGCCGGGGTTGATTTCAAACCAGTTCCATAGTCGATGCTCGCCGGAGCGGAAAAATGGCCCGAAATAGGGCAAGATTGCCGCGGTGTATATTCGAAAATTTGGTGCCGTTTGCCTTGCCGCCATTATGGCCAGCCTTGCGCTGACTAGTTGCTCAGGGCCAAGCCGACTTTATGCAGTCGACAAAGCCGACGGCGTCTATTTTTCGGTGCCGAAGAATTGGGTGCCAGTTTCTAATGCGGCGCTCAATGCTCGCGAAGGTCAAGGTGCCACGGGGACGGCCCTGGATCGCTTGGCTGCAGTAAAGTGGCAGGAGGCGTTTTCACCCAGTGCGAAAATTACTCCGTCAAATGTTCTCAGCCTCTTAGCGCCAACGGTTCCACTGGCATACATTCGAGTGCGTTCACTGTTGCCAGAGGAAATAGATGCGGTTTCCTATAACTCGCTTCGAAATATGATTGTTCCCGTTACATCTTGGGCCTCTGGTCTGGACACTACTGCTCCGGAATTTTCGTTACTGGACGATGCAGAAAATATCCAAAAGGTTGCACGTGGCGTTCATACGGTTTTCGAATTCACACCGAAGAAAGGCGTTTCGCAAACAATTGATCAGACCGCTTTGGTCTCTGATGATCGTTCAACCATCTACGTTTTCATTGTTCGCTGCACCAGCGCCTGTTTTTCAAAGAATCTCAAAGCAATTAATGAGATTGTCAGTTCCTTCACAGTGAGAGGTAAAAGATGACCGAGAGCAGTCGTCCACGAGATACCGATAGAAAGACGCGAATTCATTTATCGGTTTACGATCGCTTGAAGTTCACCCTTCTCTTTACGATCGTATTTCTCATTTTGGTATGGGCTGATATGGCCGATAACCCAATCCTCTCTGCAAAAGATGCGATCGTCAGTGGGTTTCAGACCCGATGGTGGATCTTTCTGCTCTTAGGTGCAGAAGTCATTCGACAGGCGCACTTTGGGTTGGCCGAAATGCTTGCTCCTTATCACGGGATCTGGCAACGATATTTTGCGGCGATTGATTCGCTGATCCACAAGTTCAGCGATTGGACTCGCTACCGAATTTCTCGAGTGGTCAAAGCTCTTCTCTTTGTTGTGATGTTGTCAGTTGCACTCAGTGCGATCTACAAGGAAACGCCAGTTAAGGCCTTGTTCATGGCACCTAAGGCGCTCTGGAGCGCACTTCCACTCCTCGGTCAGCTGCTCTTCGGAGTATTTTTCGTCGTCATTCAATTTGTTGCGATGTTCTGGTTTCTCAGTCGCGGTGGAATTGACACCTACTTCCCAGATGACATCCGCACCAGATTCTCAGATGTTTGGGGACAAGACCATGTACTCAATCGGATTCGTGAAAATTTGCTCTTCCTAGAATCGCCAGAAGAGATTGAAAACCATGGCGGATATGTACCTGGTGGAATTTTGTTGTGGGGACCTCCAGGAACTGGAAAGACTTTAATGGCCGAATCTATGGCCGGGGAGACCGGTAAACCCTTTGTATTTGTTGATCCGGGCGCTTTTAACAACATGTTCTTCGGTGTTGGCGTCTTGAAAGTTAAGTCACTCTTTAGAAAATTGCGAAAGCTTGCACTGCGCTATGGCGGGGTTGTTGTATTTTTTGACGAAGCAGATTCTTTGGGAAATCGTGGAATTTCCAGCTCCGGTGGTCGCTTTTCGCACAACTCTGCTGGCACGAAAAGTGCGGTATCGGGAACCCCATGCCGAGGTGGCACATATTTGTCCGAACCAAGTGTGAATTTATTGACTCAGAATCTTATGGCTCAAGAAAGTTTTGTTGCCAATAGCGCTATGGGTGGTGGCAATTCCGGAATGGGCACGCTTCAAGCCCTTCTTACTGAGCTTTCAGGATTAAAGAAGCCGCGAGGGTTTTTTAATCGCATAGTTCGTCGTACCTTAGGGATGCGCCCGAAGAATCCACCTAAGTACCGAATCTTGGTTGTGATGGCTACCAACATGCCAGAAGCGTTGGATGAAGCGTTGCTGCGCCCTGGAAGAATAGATCGGATGTACCGAGTCGGGTACCCAAGCAAAGCTGGTCGCATTAGAACTTACGAAGGATATCTTTCAAAAGTTTCCCACTCATTGACCGCCGAAGAAGTCGATAAGTTGGCAACAATCACCCCTTATGCAACTGGTGCGACAATTAAAGACACAATAAATGAAGCGCTGATCATGGCTATTCGCCATGGGCGAACTTCAATCACCTGGTCCGACATGATCAAGGCAAAGCAACTTAAGGAATTGGGACCTGCCGAAGATGTTGAATATATCGACCGTGAGCGTCATGCAGTGGCAGTTCATGAAGCCTGCCATGGTGTTATGGCCTATTTGGCTAGGTATCACATGACTATTGATTTAGCCACGATTGAAAAAGGCTCGGATTATCTAGGAATGGTGGCCAGCATTCCGCCTGATGACCAATTCACCAGATGGCGCACCGAGTATGAAGCCGACATTCTGGTCTCGCTTGCTTCTCTAGCAGGGGAGCGAATGTTCTTTGATGGAGATAACTCATCCGGCGTCTCTGGTGATTTAGAGAGTGCAACCACGATCGCTAGTTTTATGGAAGGTCACTGGGGAATGGGCGTCACCGTTTCATCTCATGCTTCAAATCGCCGTTTTGAAGTCGGCGCACCCGGCGGGGGCAAAGGTAGTAAAGAGGACGGCGCTAAGGAGATGCGTCGAGCCTTGTCAGATCGCATCGAAGATAATTTATCTACCCTCCTTGAAAAAGCGCAGGAGATTTTGAGTGAGAATCGTTCCAAAGTACTCGCTTTGGCCCACGCGTTGGAGAGCTATAAAACGCTTTCAGGTGAAGATGTAGTGGCAGTCATGGAAGGGTCGGTTGGACCTTTGGTGGATGGCCGCCCCTATCTTAAATCCAGCAATATTGAAGCGATTGAGGACTATCACCTGGCCGCACTAAATGCTCATAAGTCCCATCAGAAATCTGATGTTGTGCTTCCGATATTTGTTTCGGCGCCAGAGTAGTTTCGGGTAGTCTGTAGGTATGGGTCCTGGAGGCATTGCCACAATCATTGCGGCATCATCATTGGCAGTTATTGCTATCGCGATTTCTTATGTCGTTATCCGAGTCGGCAGACTGGTGGATGAAGCGAAGGTTTCGTTGAAGTCGCTCACGGATGAAACTGCGCCACTCATCGAAGAGGTCACTACTACGGTCACCTTGGTTAATGGTCCACTCCAGAGCATCAACAAGATTACGAAATCGGCAGAAGAGTTGACCGAGAAGATCACTTCCGCCACTGGTTCCTTCATGGATAAGAACACATTGGCCATGAAAGCGGCTGGAGCGATTTTGGCTGCCGCGCAACTGAAAAAAGGCGCAAGCAATAGCAAGTCCAGTAAATCCAAGCGCCGATCTTCCAGCGATTCCGAGTAGTAAGCGTGAATTCAGCAGAAATTCGGGAACGTTGGCTCAAATTCTTCGAATCGGGCAATAGCCAAGGCTTAAAGCACACCGTAGTTCCCTCCGCATCCTTAATAGCGGACGATCCCAACTTGCTGCTGGTCAATGCCGGGATGGTTCCATTCAAGCCATTTTTCTTGGGGGAGATGACCCCTCCTTATCAACGTGCCACCTCGGTCCAAAAGTGTGTCCGAACCCTAGATATCGAAGAGGTTGGAAAGACCACCCGCCACGCATCCTTCTTCCAGATGTGCGGTAATTTTTCTTTTGGGGATTATTTCAAAGAGGGTGCGATTACTCTGGCTTGGGAGTTACTGACTAAGCCCATCGCCGATGGAGGTTACGGCTTTCCAGAGTCGAAGTTATGGGTAACCGTTTATCAAAACGATGACGAAGCTGCTGATATTTGGCACAACCAAATAGGCGTACCTCGCGAACGTATTCAACGCAGGGGTATGGCTGACAATTTCTGGTCAATGGGAATTCCTGGCCCATGTGGTCCTTGTTCGGAAATCTATTACGACCGAGGTCCTGAGTACGGTAAAGAGGGCGGTCCGGTTGCCGACGAGGATCGTTATTTGGAAGTGTGGAATCTTGTTTTCATGCAGAATATGCGTGGTCAAGGTGGGAGTAAGGATGATTTCCCCATCGTGGGAGAGTTGCCCGCCAAGAGCATCGATACTGGCTTAGGTCTGGAGCGAACCGCCGCACTTTTGCAGGGTGTGGAAAATATTTACGAAATCGATACCACGATGCAAATCTTAAATCGGGCCACCGAGCTAACTAATGTTCGTTACGGTTCCAATGCAAAAAGCGATGTGGCTCTACGAGTCATCGCAGACCATGCACGAACTTCCATGATGCTTATTGGCGATGGAGTCTTGCCCGGCAATGAAGGTCGCGGCTATGTGCTTCGACGAATGATGCGACGCACAATTCGAAACATGAGAATTTTGGGAGCCCATGAACCAACTTTTGGTGAACTCATCGAAGCATCTTTGCAAGCTATGGGGCCGCAATATCCAGAATTAATTGAAGACCGTGCCAGAATTCTTTCCGTCTCTATCGGTGAGGAAAAGTCCTTCCTGCAAACTCTTAAGAGCGGAACTCTTATCTTCGATCTAGCTGCGGCCGATGTAAAGAAGAGCAAGAGTGTAAAACTTTCTGGAGATACCGTCTTTAAGTTGCACGATACCTACGGTTTTCCATTCGATTTGACCTTGGAAATGGCAACGGAGATGAATCTCTCCGTAGATGAAGATGGCTTCCGTCGACTGATGAAAGAGCAGAAGGATCGCGCTAAAGCCGATGCTCGTGCTAAGAAAACTGGTCATACCGATCTAAGTGAATATCGCGCCATCATCGACTCAGTTGGATCTACTTCATTCTTGGGATACGACCAGACCGAAACTGAATCCACCATAAAGGCAATTTTGATTGATGGGTTGCCAGTTTCCGAAGCTGACCTTGATCAAGATGTGGAAATCGTCTTGGATCGCACTCCGTTCTACTCCGAAGCTGGAGGGCAACTTCCAGATGGTGGATTGATTCGTCTAGCCAATGGTTCATTAATTGAAATTGATGAAGTACAAAGTCCAGTTCCTGGTCTTTATGTTCACCGTGGTCGCATTATTCAAGGGTCTATTGCAGTTGATTCTGCAGTGTTGGCATCTATCGACATCGAGCGCCGTATGGCTATTAGTCGAGCACATACCGCAACCCATATGGTCCACAAGGCATTTCGCGAAGCGCTGGGAGAGGCTGCAACTCAAGCCGGTTCTGAGAATGCTCCAGGTCGGTTTAGATTCGATTTTCCTTCGTCTAGCGCTGTTCCGGATTCAGTGCTTCAAGAAGTTGAAGCTAGAGTTAATACGGTTTTGCTAGAAAACCTGGCCGTGCAGGCCCAAACCATGAGCCAGAGCGAAGCGAAAGCAATCGGGGCGATGGCGCTATTTGGTGAAAAATATGGCGATCGAGTGCGCGTTGTCAGTATTGGTGAATGGGCGAAAGAGTTGTGCGGTGGTACGCATGTGACGTCTTCGGCCCAACTAGGACTAGTCAAGTTACTTTCAGAATCCTCCATTGGCGCTGGCGTACGCCGCGTGGAAGCTCTTGTCGGAGCCGATGCCTTTAACTTCTTGGCGCGGGAACATCTCATTTTGAACTCACTCACCGAATTGGTGAAAGGTGCTCGCGTTGAAGAACTTCCAGAGCGGATCCACTCCATACTGGAAAAATTGCGGCTCGCAGAGAAAGATCTTGCAACCTATAAGACTGCCGAAGCGGTCAAAGATGCCGAAAAACTTTTGGATAAGGCCGGACAAGTTGGAGATGTCAGTTACATCATCGCGCAACTATCCGATGGAATAGCGGTGGAAAACCTGCGAGAAATTGCTGCCAATTTGCGCAATCGAATTAAGAATGGTGTTGTGGTTCTTATTTCCAATTCTGGCGACCGAGCAACTTTGGTTGCCTCCGTCAGTGAGTTTGCTCAAGGCCTTGGAATAAAGGCTGGAGAGTTGGTGAAAGCCGGTTCTTTGGTTTTAGGTGGAGGCGGTGGCGGCAAGGCTGACTTTGCTCAAGGTGGCGGCGTTAATCCAGAAAAGAGCCCAGAAGCGCTCTCAACAATCTTGTCTTTGATTAGCGAATCCTCCGGTCGGTAACTCATGCTCACTGGCAGAAGGATCGCCTTTGACTTTGGACAGGTGCGAATTGGCGTAGCTGCTTCGGATCGCTCCGGAATATTGGCCTCGCCATTACTCACCTTAAATGCAACCGATCCAGATCTTGCACTTCGAATAAGTGAAATTTTTGCTGAAGTAGAACCTATCTATGTTTTTGTGGGCGATCCCAAGCATATGTCGGGAGATCGTGGGTTGAAAAGTGAGGGAGCACTCGATTTCGGTCGGATGCTTTCAACATTAGCGCCGTGTCCAGTCATTATGGTTGATGAGCGGCTTTCCACCGTAGGGGCGATGCAAAATATGCGTACTTCGGGCCACAACACAAAAAGCGCCCGGTCAACGATTGATGAAATGGCGGCGGTAGTAATACTGGAAAGCGCAATGGATCAAGAAAGAAATACGGGAAAAGTTCAAGGGACTACTTTGTGAATTTCTCCAGGAAAAAAATATTGATCATTGCTGGCATAGCGATGGTCATTGCTTTCGGGTATGGTCAATCGCGGCCACAAACTGAATTCAAGGCTGGCACGCCCGGTACTGAAATATCATTTGAGGTGGCAAACGGCCAAAGTGGATCGGCGATTGCCATAAGTTTGCAAAAGAGCGGCGTTATCAAGAGTTCTAAAACCTTTTTTCAGTTAGCGGTAAAAGATTCACGCTCTCAATCCATTGCACCGGGCGTCCATTTAATTCATACACATTTAACTTCCAACCAAGCACTAGTAGAACTACTTGACACTAAAAAGTTGATTGGCGTTATTAGTATTAAAGAGGGCTCAACGCTCTCCGATGTGGTGGCTCAGATAAAGAACAGTTCCTCACTATCTGGGTATTCAGATTCCATTCTGAAAAAAGTAAAGCCAGCGATTGCCAATACTCGCGCAAGCCTTGAGGGGATGTTATTTCCTGCCCAATATTCATTTGCCAAAGGGACTAAAGCCAAGAGTGCATTCGATGCTATGGTCGGTAAGTTTGCCGCGATCTCCAAGGAACTTCACTTAGAGCGAGGTTTTGAAAATTACACCAGTTACCAAGTGCTCACGATCGCATCTATGGCCCAAGTCGAGGGCGACCCTTCTGATTTTGCAAAGATTAGTCAGGTGATCTACAACAGATTGCGAATCGGTATGCCCCTGCAGTTGAATTCGACGGTTCAATACGCCGCCAATTTGCGCGGCCAAATTTCGTTATCAACTTCCAGTCTGCAGATCCAATCTCCATACAACACTTATCGAAATGTAGGTCTACCTCCGACGCCAATTTCCAATCCTGGTCAAGCCGCAATTCTTTCCGCTCTCAATCCAGAGAAGGGAAGTTGGCTTTACTTCATCACGGTTAGACCTGGAGATACTCGCTTCACTTCAGATTATTCGCAATTTGCGAAATGGGAAATTGTTTATCATCAAAACCTGGCAGCCGGGGCTTTTAAATGATGCGCGCAGCTGTCTTAGGATCGCCAATCTCGCATAGTCTCTCCCCGCGAATACACAACGCTGCTTACCAAGAGCTTGGCTTTCCCGGAATTTATACCGCGATGGAGATGGTGGATTCAGATTTTCCTGACTTCCTTAAATCCTTGGATACTTCGGAGTGGGCTGGCTTGTCTTTGACCATGCCGCTGAAAGAGAGCGCCTTGGGAATAGTTGATTTCGTCGATCCAGTAGCTGCGCAAATTTCTTCGGGAAATACCGTTTTCTTTGACGACGGAAAATCGATTCTCTGCTCCACTGACCATCTGGCATTTGCCAGAATCTTCCAAAATGTGGAAATTAGCAAGGTGGCGGTAATCGGTGGTGGTGGAACAGCTAGGGCAGCAATAGGAGCGCTGACGGGCTTAGTTCCTGGCGCCGATGTCTTGTTGCGAAGTCGGGACCGGATCTCGAAATTGCAACAAGCTGGCCTGGATCTCAAGCTCAATTTCCTGCCATTGGACTCCAGCCTCTCTGATTACGATCTTGTGGTTTCTACGCTGCCGGCCGGGGCTGCGGATTCGTTGGCGCTATCGGTGCATGAGGGGAAAGGGACTCTTTTCGAAGTTTTGTATAACCCTTGGCCCACAGCCCTGGTTGCGAAATGGCAGGAGCTGAATTTGCCAGTCATCGACGGATTTACCCTTCTGGTAGAACAGGCCCTGGACCAAATCCGAATCATGACTGGCCGAGAGTTCGACTACACGCAGATGCGCCAT
Organism: uncultured Actinomycetes bacterium; assembly: GCA_903850565.1. GTDB lineage: Bacteria > Actinomycetota > Actinomycetes > Nanopelagicales > Nanopelagicaceae > CAIMZW01. Next base: position 7,571 of record CAINLV010000097.1, on the reverse strand, counting down.
TTCTTGAATGAGCTGGTTCGGGCAGCTTAGAAACGGGTATTTCGAAGCAGGTAGTTCAGGAATCTGAGACAATTGCCCACGTTCTGCAATGCAACTCCAGGAGGAATAGATGATTCGTTGGTTAACCGCAGGAGAATCTCATGGGCCTGCCTTGACCGCAATCGTGGAAGGTATCCCGGCTCAGGTAGAAATTTCGACTGCAGCTATAGATGCCGACCTCCAACGCCGCCGCTTAGGTTACGGACGGGGCGCCCGTCAGAATTTCGAGGCGGATGTCGTCTCAATACAAGGGGGAGTTCGACACGGTTTGACTCAGGGCGGCCCCATTGCCATTGAAGTAGGCAATTCGGAATGGCCGAAGTGGGAGAAGGTTATGTCCGCCGATCCGGTGGACCAGAAGGTATTGGCATCCTTAGCCCGAAATGCGCCACTGACTAGACCTCGTCCAGGCCATGCCGATTTGGTGGGTATGCAGAAGTACGCATTTAACGATGCCAGACCAATCCTGGAGCGGGCAAGTGCTCGGGAAACTGCCGCTCGGGTTGCCTTAGGTGCAATTGCTCGGGCTTTTCTGGAGCAGAGTGTGGGTATCACCATCATGAGCCACGTAGTCTCTATCGGCTCGGTCCGAGTTGATGAGGAAATGCCATTACCAACTTTTGCAGATCGCGATTTAGTCGATGCCGATCCGGTCCGCTGTTTTGACCCGAAGACAAGTCAAGCCATGGTGGCTGAGATTGATGCAGCCCATTCAGATGGTGACACTCTCGGTGGCGTGATTGAAATCCTTGCCTTCAATCTTCCACCTGGATTGGGCTCTCATGTTCATTGGGATCGTCGATTGGATTCCAAATTGGCCGCCGCGATGATGGGGATCCAAGCGATAAAAGGGGTTGAGCTTGGTGATGGCTTCTTATCCGCCGCCCGAAGAGGATCAGTAGCGCACGATGAAATTCAACTCGATGAAGCCGGCAAAGTAATGCGCAGAACCGATCGTGCCGGTGGAACCGAAGGTGGAATGTCCAACGGTGAAGTTCTGCGCGTCAAGATTGCGATGAAGCCAATTTCAACTGTGCCGAAAGCACTGGATACGATCGATGTCTCTACAGGCTTGCCTGCGAAAGCGATCAATCAACGTTCCGATGTTTGTGCCGTACCTGCAGCCGGAATCGTTGGCGAAGCGATGGCGGCATTAGTGCTTGCAGATGTTGTACTCGAAAAATTTGGTGGCGATAGCGTCATGGAAACTCGTCGAAATTTCCAGTCATACATTTCCTCGCTTGAGATTAAATAATTGGCGATGCCGACTGTAGTTTTAATCGGTCCGCCAGGGGCTGGAAAGTCTTCGGTAGGCAAAGCTTTGGCAAAGATTGCACAACTTCCATTTCACGACACCGACACTCTTATCGAGGATCGCTCCCAGAAAAAGATTTCGGAAATCTTCGTCGACGACGGTGAACCAGTGTTTCGTAAAATCGAAGCCGAAGTCGTATCAGAAAGTTTGCAGGGTCTGCCCGGCGTTCTCTCTCTTGGCGGCGGCGCCATCCTTGATCCAGAGACACAGTCCTTGATTCAGAGTTCAAGCGCTCAAGTAGTCTTTCTCGATGTTTCTATCGCGCAAGCTGGGCCACGTGTGGGATTTAATAAGGATCGCCCACTCTTGCTCATTAATCCGCGACAGCAGTGGTTATCACTGATGGAGAAGCGTCGACCTATCTACGAAGAGCTAGCAGATTTCACAGTGTCAACAGATAATAAGAAGCCGAATGAAGTGGCTCATGAAATCGCGATATTGCTTGGAATACTTTCATGACAGTAATTTCGGTCGATTCAGATCGCCAATATGAAGTCTCTATCGGAATTAATTGGGTCGAAGAACTTGGTCGCATCAGTGGAAATTTCCAAAGGGTTCTCATTGTTATCCCACAATCATTGAGTCAGCTTTTTCACATTGAGAATGTAATTGCCAAATTGCCAAATTGCCTGATATTTGAAACTACAGATGGCGAATCTCAAAAGAATTCGCAGACCTTGACCAAAATCTGGGAGAAATTGGGAAAGGAAAATTTCACTAGATCGGATGCGATAGTAGCAATTGGAGGAGGGGCCACTACTGACCTTGCTGGATTTGCTGCTGCTAGTTGGTTACGTGGAATCGAATGGTTCGCCGTCCCAACGACTTTGGCTGGCATGGTTGATGCCTCTGTTGGCGGCAAGACTGGGATCAATACCGATGCGGGAAAGAATCTGGTAGGTGCCTTTTATTCCCCTTCGGCAGTTCTGATGGATCCGACTTTCTTGCATTCACTAAGTGATCGAGACTTTGCCGCGGGAATGGCTGAAGTAATTAAGACAGGTTTCATTGAGGACGGTGAAATTCTCTCGCTCATTAGTTCTGCTTCAACTTCCGCTACCATCCGGGAGATAGCTCCGTTGTTGATAGAGAAGAGCGTCGCAGTAAAAGCTCGAGTCGTCAGCGCAGATTTTAAAGAGGGAAAGTTACGAGAAATACTTAACTACGGTCATACTCTTGGTCACGCGATTGAAAAGCATGCTAATTACCAGATGCGCCACGGAGAATCGATCGCTATCGGATTGGTCTTCGCTGCCGAATTGAGCAAGGAGTTATGTGGGCTTGAAGCAGCTAGCGTGGAATTACATCGCCAGTTACTGTCTCGTTTTGATTTGCCAATTACATACTCAACCCAGGCATGGCCTCAATTACTTGATTTGATGCGATCGGATAAGAAGAGCAGGGGGAGCCGACTCAGATTTGTTGGAATCTCTCGGATCGGCCAACCGGATTGGATAGAAACCGTTTCGGATCAATTACTTGAGCAAGTTTATGGAAGGATTTCTTCATGAAGGTACTTGTGCTTAATGGACCGAACTTGGCCCGCTTGGATCTTAGAGACTCGGCCATTTACGGGCAGATGAATTTTCAGAAATTGTCCGAGTACATTTCCGATTCGGCTTCTGAATTGGGAATAGAAGTTGATATTCGGCAAAGTGATGATGAAGTCCAGATCATTCATTGGCTCCATGAGGCAGCGGATTTGAAATTGCCGGTGATCCTAAACCCGGCCGCGTTTACGCATTATTCCTATGCGATTCGCGATGCCGCGGAAATGTTGACTGCCCCGCTCATTGAAGTTCATTTATCAAACCCCATGGCCAGGGAGGAATTCCGGCATACCTCGGTCATCTCGGGAGTAGCAAAGGGCACAATTGCAGGATTTGGGCCGGATTCTTACCGTTTGGCATTAATTGCATTGGCTCAATTACTCGGAAACATTGTCAGCTAGAGCGTCAATTCTTTAGCCTAAGCACTCTTCAGGTACTCTTCTTACCTGCAGTATTCATCGCGATAGACGCATTTTTAACTTATGGAATGGATTTTTGATGGCAACTACAAATGACCTTAAGAACGGCATGACTTTAGATATTGAAGGTCAGCTCTGGAATGTCGTTGAATTTCAACATGTAAAGCCAGGGAAGGGTCCGGCCTTCGTGCGCACGAAGTTAAAGTCGGTTCTTTCGGGCAAGGTAATTGATCGCACTTTTAATGCTGGCGTAAAAGTTGATGTCGCGATTCTTGAAAAGCGCGATATGCAGTTCCTCTACAAAGATGGCGAAGATTTTGTCTTTATGGATTCAAAGACTTATGACCAGATGAATATCTCCGCCGAAACCGTTGGAGATTCGGCCGATTTCATGTTGGAAAATTGCGAGGCAATCGTCGGCGTTCATGAAGGAAATCCTCTTTTCGTTGAATTGCCCGCCTCTGTGGAATTGACCATCACTTATACCGAACCAGGCTTGCAAGGCGACCGCTCATCAGGCGGAACTAAGCCTGCAACGCTAGAGACTGGAATATCGATCCAAGTTCCGCTCTTTATTAAGCAAGATGAGAAGATCTTGGTTGATACTCGAAATGGTGCATATTTAGGTCGAGCCAACTAGTGACCGCACGGAGAAAGGCTCGAAAACGAGCGGTTGATTTTCTCTATGAAGCGGAAATGAAGAAGATCGATCCACTGCAATTGCTGGAAAGTCGACCTCCTTCGGAGTTGTCTCAAGGCGACTACACCCATACCTTGGTGGTGGGAGTACAGGAACATCGACGAAAGATAGATGAGCTCATTACGACATATGCCCAGGGATGGGATATGGATCGAATGCCGGCGTTGGACCGAAACATCATGCGGATTGCGCTCTTCGAAATCCTTTGGCAAGGGGAGTTAGATGACCAAATCGCCATAGATGAGGCCATTTCCATTGCCGAAGAAATTTCAACGGCCGAATCCTCCAGTTATATCAATGGAGTATTAGGTCGCGTTTCTATGCTTAAGGCGGCCATTCCGCTCTAAAAAGTTGGACCGATTAATGTCGAAGCGTGGACTGAGGAAATCGGAGATCTGCGCAATCGAGCAAACTCGCCACTTCCGCTTCGGCCAAAAATGTAACGATGGCAAGCAGGGACAAGTCATCGCGCCTGAGCGAGAGTATTTCTCCATTCCAATCCCGACGTCGAGCACAGATCCACATGGTGAAGGTGTGAATGTTGCGTATTTCTTCGTCAAACTCAGCCTTTCGAGCGATACTTCGCAGATCCAGTCGTAATTCACTGCGGGAGTGGATCTGTTGCTCCGAGCTCAGCCCGAGAAGTTCAGTAAGTGGAACTTGGTAGAAGTCGGCTAATTCGATGGCTCGTTTCAAAGAGAGAGTTCGATCGTTTCGTTCATAGGAACCAACCACAACTGCTTTCCATCGTCCGCCGGAGAGTTTTTGGACCCCTTGAAGGGTTAAGCCTTTCTGTTTACGAATGGCGCGAAGTTGAACCCCAATTTCTAACATATTGAGCTGGTTCGGAGCCGGCGTTGCGGAAATGGATTTCATCGCCACACGCTAACCAAAACCGATCGACACCCACTTGGCTTCTCCACAGCCTTCTCAAAAATAATGGTATCTTTGCCAAGTAATCCTTTAACGATCCGTCCAGAGAGGCGGCGAAGGAGTTGTAATGAGTATTGTTTTAGATGCTGGCGATATCAATCGCGCTCTTAAGCGCATTTCCCACGAAATTGTGGAACATAATCACGGTCTGGCCAATGTTACGTTACTGGGAATTCCTACGCGCGGCGCCTATCTTGCCGCGCGAATTGCCAAACTTCTCGAAGAAATTGAACTCACGCCGCCGGTTGGAACGCTAGATATCACCTTGCACCGCGATGACCTACGAATGCGACCGCCTCGGGCCTTATTGCCCACCCTACTTCCGCCAGGGGGCGTTGAAGGTCGGGATGTAGTGCTTGTGGACGATGTTCTCTTCTCGGGCCGAACGATTCGCGCCGCCTTGGATGCATTGGGTGAAATTGGTCGGCCACGAACCGTTCAATTGGCGGTACTCGTCGACAGGGGCCACCGCGAGCTGCCCATTAGGGCCGATTATGTGGGCAAGAACATTCCAACTTCTGCCTTGGAAAATGTCAAAGTATCCCTTCTTGAAATAGATTCCGAGGATGGCGTTGAGATCCTGGGTGCCAAATGACTAGTTCTCATCTGCTCTCCATCAATGATCTAACGGCCGGGCAGGCTCAAAATATTTTGGCTACTGCTGAAGAACTTCGCAAGATCACAGATGGCCCAAATAAGAAATTGCCAACACTTCGAGGGCGCACTGTGGTGAATCTCTTTTTTGAAGACTCCACCCGAACTCGCATTTCCTTTGAATCGGCAGCTAAGCGATTATCGGCGGATGTAATTAATTTCTCTGCCAAAGGTTCTAGTGTCAGTAAAGGTGAGAGCCTTAAAGACACTGCGCAAACGTTGCAGGCTATGGGCGCCGATGCCGTAGTAATTAGACATGGAGCATCCGGGGCCGCTGCTCGGCTAGCCGATTCAGGTTGGATTTCGGCTTCTGTCATTAACGCCGGCGATGGAACACATGAACACCCAACTCAGGCTCTTCTCGATGCTTTTACTATTTGGAAACACAGTGGACGTGACACTGCCGATCTGACTGGATTGAAGATCGCAATAGTTGGCGACATTCTTCACTCCCGAGTAGCCAGGAGCAACGTGCTTCTTCTGTCTAAATTGGGAGCAAGCGTGACCGTTGTAGCTCCGCCGACTTTACTGCCGGTTGGGATTGAAGCTTGGCCGGTGACATCTTCTTTACATTTCGATGAAGTGATTGCAGATATGGATGTTGTCATGATGCTTCGCATCCAACAAGAGCGAATGAGTGATTCTTTCTTCCCTTCATCTAGAGAATATTCGCGTTGGTATGGGCTATCAAATGCTCGGCTCGAAGCCATGAAATCCAAGGCCATCGTTATGCATCCTGGTCCCATGAATAGAGGTTTAGAGATAACCGCAGAAGGTGCGGATTCGGCCCGTTCGGTGATTGTTGAACAAGTTTCCAATGGAGTACTTGTTCGGATGGCAGTGTTGTACTCACTTCTTGGTGGAGTTCCTCTCACTACCGGAACGGAAGGCTGATCGTGTCTTTACTGATAAAAAATGCACAACTCGCTAATGGCGATCTGGTTGATGTGCGTATTACTGGAGAACATATTCAAGAAGTAGGAAAAGCATTGACTGCTTCAACTGAAGAGATTGTTGACATCGAGGGTAACTATTTATTGCCAGGCCTAGTCGACATGCACACGCATTTGCGCGAGCCTGGAAGAGAGGATTCAGAAACCGTCCTCTCGGGTTCCAAAGCAGCAGTAGCAGGTGGTTACACCGCAGTTTCAGCAATGGCTAACACGAATCCAGTGGCAGATACTGCCGGAGTCGTGGAGCAGATTCTTCGATTAGGACATGAAGCAGGTCTTTGTGATGTTTTCCCCATTGGCGCTGTTACCCAAGGTCAAAAAGGTTTGCAATTAGCAGAACTAGGTGCGATGGCTTCATCGGTAGCAAAGGTACGAATTTTTAGCGACGATGGCCATTGTGTAGATGACCCTTTGATCATGCGCCGGGCCCTGGAGTACGTAAAGACCTTTGATGGAATTATCGCCCAACACGCTCAAGATCCTCGACTCACTGTTGGTGCGCAAATGAATGAAGGTGTTGTCTCCTCTCTTCTTGGTTTAACCGGCTGGCCGGCTATCGCCGAGGAAGCGATAATTGCCAGAGATATCTTGCTAGCCGAGCATGTGGGCAGTCGTCTACATATTTGCCATCTTACGACGGCCGGGGGAGTTGAATTAGTTCGCTGGGCAAAGTCTCGCGGCGTACAGGTAACGGCAGAAGTTACACCTCATCATCTCTTGCTCACTGACGAATCTGTCTACGGTTACGATCCAATTTACAAAGTTAATCCACCATTGCGAACCACTGCGGACGTTCTTGCACTTCGAAGGGGTTTGGCTGACGGGACAATAGATGTTGTTGCCACAGATCATGCGCCTCATCCGACCGAAGATAAGGAATGTGAATGGCAAGCCGCCGCATTCGGCATGATTGGTCTTGAAACTTCGCTGGCTATAGTTGTTAAGACAATGATCGAAACTGGATTGATGTCTTGGGTGGATTTGGTGGATCGAATGTCAACAGCTCCA
>CAINLV010000096.1 GCA_903850565.1 uncultured Actinomycetes bacterium | reverse complement strand
ACAGTCGCAATCGCCTTAAATTTGGGCTGCAAAGTTAGCTCCTTCGCAACCTCTGGCCAGTTCGACGAGGGCTCACTGCGGGATCTAAGAAATTCTGCCTGGAAAGCCAGTACAGCTGAGTACGTCATAGTCTGTGATGCCGATGAATTCCTAGATGTTGATGAAGATCTCCTCCTAACTGAGAAACCCGTGCTGATCAAAGGTATTGGCTACAACATGTTTAACGATGGAGCTCAGCCCCTTGACGAAATCAACCGGGGTCTTGGCAGTACGTGGTATGACAAATGGCTCTGCTTTCGCCCAGATTCAATATCCGACATGCAATTTTCGCCAGGGTCTCACTCCGCCCGGCCGCAATATCGACAGGGCGCTATGGAAGAGAACTCCGTCGAACGTCGGCTCTATCATTTTCATGCTTTCGACGTGGACGGGCTTGTTTTCAAATTCAATCAGAACGCGCAACGAATGAGTGCAATCAATATAGAGAGAAATTGGGGAACGCACTACCTAACCGCGGAAGCGCAAGTTCGCGATGGCTATTCACAATCTCTCTTGGAATCTGAGATCGTTAACCCACATTGGTATTAATTGTGTCCGAACGGGGAGTTGAACCCCGAAGCCCTTTCGGGCACTAGCACCTCAAGCTAGCGCGTCTGCCAATTCCGCCACCCGGACTTAAATTTCCTACACCCTTAGCAGGGCAAGGGGACACGATAGCAATTTCGACCCTAACTAGGAAAATCGCGTCATTTAGCGCCTCGATTTACGGCAAGATATGACCATGACTTCACACCATGGACCTTCTGCAGAAGAAATTGCCGATTTAGAGGCAGATTGCATTCGCCTCTGCCAAGAGATGATTCGAATCCCTTCGGTCAACTTTGGCGAAGGAAAAGGCGATGAACGGGCCATGGCCCAATATGTCGTCGATGCACTTGCAGAGGTGGGTATTGCCAGTGAACAGATTGAGTCAGCTCCTAATCGCGTCAATGTTGTGGCAACGATTGCCGGAACTGATCCAACCCTGCCTGGTCTGGTAGTTCATGGACATTTAGATGTGGTCCCAGCCAATCCCGATGACTGGAGCGTGGATCCATTCTCTGGCGAGATCAAAGATGGTTTCATTTGGGGTCGCGGCGCAGTAGATATGAAAGATATGGATGCCATGATCTTGGCAACCGTACGACATTGGGCAAAGACTGGATTTCGTCCGGCTAGAAATATTTTGATCGTTTTCTTTGCCGACGAAGAAGCTGGCAGTGTTTATGGTTCCAGATGGTTAGTTGCACATCGACCTGAACTTTTTGAAGGATATACCGAGGCCATCTCCGAGGTTGGTGGGTTTTCCGTAACGATTACAGGTGGGCATCGGCTCTATCTCATCGAGGGCGCACAAAAAGGAATCCGATGGACCAAATTAACCGCTCATGGTGATGCTGGACATGGCTCCTTTATCAACCCTGCGAATGCGGTGACTCGTTTATCGGAAGCTGTTGCGCGAATTGGAAAATACGAATGGCCACAACGCGAAACTAAAATTGGTGGCATATTCTGGCGCAAGATTGCCGAACTCACTGGAGATCCATACGACCCAAGTAATGTGCGCCCACTTTTGAAACACATTGGCTCTGCCGCCAGAATGCTTGGTGCAACCATTCAAAACACGGCCAATCCAACGATGTTGGAAGCTGGATATAAAGCCAATGTCATCCCACAAAGTGCGAGCGCTGTAATTGACGGCCGATTTTTGCCTGGCTTTGAAGAAGAACTCTCTGAAACCATTAAAGAGTTGGCTGGGGCCGATATTGAAGTAGAACTCCTTGTCCACGATATTTCGTTAGAGGTTGATTTTGCTGGGCCTCTTGTCGATGCCATGACTGCAGCATTGGTCTCAGAAGATCCCGAAGCCATTCCAGTTCCATACGTTATGAGTGGTGGAACGGATAACAAGGCGCTTTCAGATTTAGGAATTGTGGGATTTGGATTTAGCCCACTGCGCTTGCCCGAAGATGTCGATTTCTTTCCCATGTTCCATGGCATCAACGAACGCGTCCCAGTAGATGGATTAACCTTTGGAGTTAGAGTTTTAAATAAATTCTTGCGGAGTTGTTAAGCCAAAGAAATATCATCCAAAGCCGACCGCACCTGTGATGGTAGTTCGACTTCTTCTACCGTCAGGATCCCGCGAAGTTGCGCTCCAGTTCGAGCGCCGACGATAACACTGGTGACTCCTGGTGCATCCCGTACCCAAGAGAGAGCAACTTCAATAGGGGAGAAACCCAAACCATCTGCGGCAACACAGACTGAATCCACAATGGTGCGCGAACGGCTATCCAAGTAGGGGGCCACAAAGTTAGAAAAATGTGGGCTGGCACCGCGAGAATCGGATGGAACTCCGGATCGATACTTTCCCGTCAAAATACCTCGACCCAATGGAGACCACGCTAAAAAGCCACAACCCAGCGCCGCTGCTGCCGGGATGACTTCGGCCTCGGCGCGGCGGTTGAGAAGGGAGTACTCATTTTGAATAGCCAAGATCGGCGCCTTGCCAAATGCCGGGTTTTGGATCGTTGCCGCCCGGGCCAACTGCCAGCCAGCGAAGTTGGAGACTCCCGCATAACGGACTTTGCCAGAGTTGACGGCGTAGTCGATGGCCGAGAGCGTTTCCTCTAACGGGACCTCTGGATCCCAAGCATGGACCTGCCATAAATCGATGTAATCGACTCCAAGTCTGGCAAGAGATTTATCCAAATCCGCGATTAAGTTCAGCCTGGAATTGTTAACTCTCCGATCGCCGCTTTCTACTGTGATTCCTGCTTTTGTTGCTATTACCAACTCTTCCCGCGGTACCAAGGTTTCGATAAATCCGGCCAAGGTTCTTTCACTATCGCCATCACCATAAAGAGCTGCTGTATCAATGAAGTTGCCACCGTGGTCCAGGAAAGTTCGCAATTGATCGGCTGCTTCGTGCTCGTCAGTGTCTCGACCCCAAGTCATAGTTCCAAGACCTAGCCGAGATATTCGTAACCCAGAGTTGCCTAACGGGCGCAGTTCCATATATTCACCTTAGCAATCCTTCTGGGAAATAGTCGGTAACCTTCGCATATGCAACGATCCGGCGCCGTCATTTATCTGGTTCGTCATGCCCACTCAACTGCAAATGGTGCTGGAGTTTTAGCGGGCCGAGACAATTCTGTGGGTTTGTCAGAGCTTGGTCTGGCTCAAGCAGAGTTATTGGCTACACGACTTGAAGCGCTGGGTATTAAGCGAATTGCAAGAAGTCCACTCAAGCGATGTCGCCAAACAATCGCCCCGCTCATCAGGGCGCAAAAAAACAAAACGAGAGCGCCCCAACCAATAGTTGATTCCAGAGTGATTGAAATGAACTATGGATCGTGGTCTGGAAAGTCTCTCAAATCCTTAGCCAAGAAGCCGCTCTGGTCAGCCATCCAAAGCAAACCTTCCACGGTGACTTTTCCTGATGGCGAAAGTTTCTTAGAAATGTCCGCGCGTGCTAATTCTGCATTTGTGGAATACAGCAAGCCGGGATCGGTAACGTGCATAGTCAGTCACGGGGATGTCATAAAAGCCATTTTGGCGGCGCAATTGGGTCTTTCCATTGATAGTTTGCAAAAGTTTTCCGTAGACCCAGCTTCGATTTCGGCAATTGCCGTTTCCGGTTCCTCGAGCTTCTTGCTTTACGCCAACGACACCTCTCACCTCAGAGTGCTTCAATCCCAAAACGGCAAGTCAACTCCCGCTGGCAACCCAGGAAAATATGTACTGGGCGGCGGAGCAGGTTCCACGAGTAAGGCTAAGAAATGACGGGCATAAATTACGAGCACCCCAATGTGGAGCGATTTATAGTCGGCACCGTAGGCGTGCCGGGAGAGCGAGCTTTCTTTCTTCAGATTGAATCTCCGGTCTTCTCCAACTGTGTGGCTATTGAAAAAGGGCAAGTGGATGCACTTTCGGAGCGCTTCAAAGAGATGATCAGAGAGTTGCGTCGGAACAAACTAGCTAGCCTGGATGAACTGGCGATATCAATGCCGATGGAAGACAACACCATGCAATTTCCCATCACCGAAGATTTCACAGTTGGCCTCATCGGAATCTCTTGGGACCAGGATCTCCAAAGAATCAATCTGGAATTACAGGCTATCGGTGACGATCCAATCGAAGAAGAAGTCGATGAAGACTCCGAACAATCTCTGGACACGATCAATGCCTCGCTAAGAATCTATCAAGTCCGGAATTTCTGCTCTCTGGCTGACAAGCTAGTTGCATCAGGTCGGCAACCATGTCCTTTCTGCGGATTGCCAATAAATGCCGAAGGACACTTGTGCCCTCGCTCCAATGGGTATCGAAGGTAATGCAGATAGCAGCGAATGAGGCAGAGATTCGGTCGCTGATCGAATCCGGAGAAATCCATATTGAAGGCCGACTTGTGGATGCATCCAACGCCACGCTCTTAGGTCGAATCGGTGAAGAGATGGCGGTTATTTATAAGCCCATTGCGGGGGAGCGACCGCTCTGGGATTTTCCAAGTGGCAACTTGGCTTCACGCGAAATCGCAGCATTTCTCCTCAGCGAGAAAGCTGGATTTGGATTGGTTCCATTCACCGTTATGAGGGATGGCCCATATGGCATGGGGGCGGTACAGCAGTGGATCACAATCGATGAAGAATTAGATGTAATTGACTTCGCTGCGCAAGATGATCCGCAACTTCGGGCCATGACTCTCTTCGATGCAATCATCAATAATACTGATCGAAAGTACGGACATATTCTCATGAGCGAATCCGGCAAGTTGTATGGGTGCGACCATGGAGTTACTTTTCATGAGGAAGATAAATTAAGGACCGTACTGTGGCAGTGGGCTGGATCCACGCTCAATACTGCTGAAATAGCGCAGTTGAATTTCATTCGAGACCACATTTTAACTTGGAAGCTTGAAACTTTGATAACGACCACGGAAATTGGCGCGGTAATTTCGCGAATTGATCGATTGCTTCAGGAAAACCTCTTTCCAATGCCGAATCCGCAATGGCCGGCAATTCCTTGGCCACCCTACTAGTCGAAAGATTTCTTAACGAGGAATTTTCTTTCTAATATCGTAGAGTGTGCACCATGAATTCTTGGCCCAGAGTATTTACTCCCACCGTCTCGCTGCCCAAGTTTCCAGATCTTTCCATAGAGACGGCTCAAGGTCCGCGAAATTTCCATCCTGGGCATCCGGTAAAAATGTACGTCTGCGGTATTACTCCTTATGATGCCACGCATATGGGTCATGCGGCCACCTACTTAACTTTCGATTTGATCAACCGCTATTTAACGGCAAGTGGGAGTGAAGTTTCCTTTGTCGAAAACATTACCGATATAGATGAACCGCTTCTTGAGCGTGCACTTCGAGACGATCAGGATTGGAAGGAACTCGCTGCAGATCAAATCGCCCTCTACGAGGCAGATATGACTGCACTTCGAATTCAGCCGCCAAAATATTTTGTTCCTGCAACGGAAGTTATGGATCTAGTTTCACAGGCGATCACCAAAATGAAGGAACGCGGTTTTGTTTACACAGTAGATCAAGACCTTTACTTCGATGTTTCCTCATTCTTGCCACAACTTCCCATTACCCAAGAGCAAGCGCTGGCGGTATTTTCATCTCGAGGCGGAGACCCAGATCGTTCCGGTAAACGACACCCACTTGATCCGGTTCTTTGGATAGCGAACCGAGATAACGAACCTGGTTGGGAATCGGTGCATGGATTTGGTCGACCTGGTTGGCATATTGAATGTTGCGTGATTTCGCTGCGATATCTCAATGGCGAAGATTTCATGAGCGCAACCTCTGGAGATTTTCTGATTGATATCCAAGGTGGCGGAAGTGATTTGATATTTCCACATCACTTCATGAGTTCTGCGCAAGCTCAGGCAATGACCGGCCAGCCCTTTTCTTATTCGTTTATTCACACCGGAATGGTGGGTTTAGATGGCGAAAAGATGAGCAAAAGTAAGGGAAATTTAGTTTTTGTTTCGCGTTTGCTCCTATTCGGAGTGGACCCTATGGTGATTCGAATGGCGTTATTAAGTTCTCATTACGCCACAGATCGGATGTGGAGTTCTGATCTTCTAGACTCCGCGCAAGAATTAGTCGATGCCCTTCGCAGATGCCTCAGTCGCGAAGAAGTGGCGCCAACAACTCCACTCATTCAGGAAATCGTCGCCGCTTTGGCTAATGACTTAAATACCCCTCAAGTTCTTTCCCTTCTCTCGCTCTGGATACAGGCGACCGAATCTGGCGAAATCGGAGGGTCCGCTGGGGAAATAGCCCGAGCTTTGGATGCGCTCTTGGGATTAACGCTCTAGTTCGAAATTTTGGAGCGAACGCGGTGGGGTAAACTGGCGCCAATGAATCCGCCAGCCCTGATGCCTTCCTCGCTTCGCCAGGCATTGGCGACCAGAGTGATAATTGCAGATGGCGCGATGGGCACGATGCTCCAGGCCGCCAATCCTTCGTTGGAAGATTTCCAAGGCCATGAAGGATGCAACGAAATCCTGAACATATCCAGACCAGATATCGTTGAATCGGTCCACAATGAGTATCTAAAAGTTGGGGTCGATGCGATCGAAACCAATACCTTTGGCGCAAACTGGGCGAACCTGGCCGAATATGGAATTGAAGATCGTATTTATGAGTTAGCGCTGGCGGGAGCCAGAATTGCTAAAACTGCTGCCGCTAATTTCGCCACCCAGGATCGACCTAGATGGGTTTTGGGCTCCCTTGGACCAGGAACAAAACTGCCGACTTTAGGTCATACCGATTACGAATTGCTGAGGAACTCTTATTTCACCGCTTCGTGTGGGCTTCTAGACGGCGGAGCAGATGCGCTCTTGGTGGAAACCACTCAAGATTTATTGCAAGCGAAAGCGGCGATAAATGGTGCCCGAGAAGCAATTGATAAATCCGAGCGAGATGTCATTCTTATCGCTCAGGTTACGGTCGAGACAACCGGAACCATGCTTCTTGGCTCAGAAATTGGCGCTGCCCTAAATGCCTTGGAACCACTAAATATTGACCTCATCGGTTTAAATTGTGCAACTGGTCCTGCGGAGATGAGTGAACATTTGCGGGTGCTGAGTAAGAGCGCCGAAGTTCAAATTTCTGTGATGCCAAATGCCGGTTTACCCCAACTAACCTCCAGCGGTGCAACTTATCCGCTATCTCCGTTGGAACTGGCAAAGTTCTTGCGGGATTTTGTAAACCAATACGGAGTCAATTTAGTTGGTGGTTGTTGCGGAACTACGCCTGAACACTTGGAGGCGGTGGTATCTGAACTCCACGGAGTAACTCCCTCTGCACGCAATCCCACTCAAGAAAGTGGTGCAAGTTCGATTTACCAGTTTGTACCTTTCCAACAAGATTTGACCTATCTATCTATTGGCGAACGAACCAACGCCAATGGATCTCGAGCCTTTCGAGACGCTTTACTTGCGCAAGACTGGCAAGCCTGTGTTGATATCGCTCGGGACCAAATTCGCGATGGTGCCCATATGTTGGATCTCTCGGTTGACTACGTAGGTCGCGATGGCGTGAAAGACATGGCCGAACTCGCAGCGCGTTTCGCAACCGCATCCACCTTGCCTATCGTCCTAGATTCCACCGAACCCGCAGTGATTAAGGCTGGACTAGAACATCTAGGTGGCCGAAGTGTTATCAACTCGGTCAACTACGAAGATGGCGATGGACCTAATTCACGATTTGCGAAAATAATGCCGCTAGTAAAGGAACATGGCGCAGCCGTTGTTGCCCTCACCATTGATGAGGAAGGACAAGCTCGATCTGCGGAATGGAAAGTTGCAGTTGCTAAGCGGCTGATCACCGATTTAACGCAGACCTGGGGAATGAAAGTCTCGGACATCCTTATTGACTGCCTGACATTTCCGATCGCAACCGGGCAGGAAGAAACCAGGCGCGATGGTATCGCCACGATCGATGCAATTCGTGAATTGAAAAAGGCATACCCAGGCGTACAGACAACGTTGGGAGTTAGTAACGTATCGTTTGGACTAAATCCAGCAGCCCGAATCGTTCTCAACTCAGTATTTCTCGCCGAGGCAGTAAATGCTGGTCTAACTTCGGCCATAGTTCACCCATCAAAAATCACGCCGATCTCTCGGATCGACCCGGAACAAAAAGAAGTTGCCTTGGATTTAATTTACGATCGGCGAACCTTTGATGAGACGGGGGATTGCACCTATGACCCGCTCTCACGTTTTCTCGAACTATTCGACGGCGTAGAAGCGAAAAGTTCAAAAATTACCCGGGCCGCAGAATTAGCCGCACTCCCTCTTAATCAGCGACTCGAACGGCGAATAATCGACGGCGAAAAGAATGGACTTAATTCGGATTTAGACGAAGCAATGGCGTCAGGAATTGCTCCGCTGACAATTATTAATGAGCACCTTCTTTCTGGAATGAAAGTTGTCGGTGAACTCTTTGGCAAGGGTGAGATGCAATTGCCGTTTGTATTGCAATCAGCCGAAGTCATGAAATCTGCAGTTGCCTATTTGGAACCTTTAATGGAGAAGACAGATGGGGCTGGCCGAGGAACAATTTTATTGGCTACCGTCAAAGGCGATGTCCATGACATTGGCAAGAACTTAGTCGACATCATCCTTTCAAATAATGGCTACACCACAGTCAATATCGGAATCAAGCAAACTGCAAATCAGATTATTGAGGCCGCAGAAACTAATGATGTCGATGTAATTGGAATGAGCGGGCTCTTAGTTAAATCAACCGTTGTGATGCGCGAGAATTTGGAAGAGTTAACGTCTCGGAGTTTGGATCAAAAGTGGCCCGTAATTCTTGGTGGCGCTGCCCTCACGAGATCTTTCGTGGAACAAGACCTAGCTGCCGCGTTTCCTGGAACTGTTCGATATGCCAAGGATGCTTTTGAAGGCCTGCGCTTAATGGATGCCATCATGGCGGTAAAGCGGGGAGTCGCTGGTGCAGAACTTCCACCACTTCGAGAACGAAAAACTCCCAATACCCGAACGAACCACTCGGCTGAGATCGACTACACGCGATCAGATGTAGATCTAAAGAATCATCTTCCGGTGGCGCCGTTTTACGGAGCTAAAGTGGTTAAAGGTATCGCCTTGGCGGATTACCTGGGCATGCTCGACGAGCGCGCACTCTTCGTCGGTCAATGGGGTTTAAAAGGTCAGCGCGGACAATATGAAGAGATGGTTCTTAACGAAGGACGGCCAAGACTTCGTTCACTCATCAATGAAGTACAAACTAAGGGCTGGCTTAATGCCGCAGTTGTGTATGGCTACTTCCCTTGTTACAGCGAAGGCAACGATCTAGTCGTGTTGCATCACGAAGGTCCCAATGTCGGTCTTGAGAGAACGCGATTTACTTTTCCAAGGCAATCTCGCGATCGACGCTTATGTCTTAGTGACTTCTTCCGCCCTAAAGATTCTGGTGAAATTGATACTGTCGCCTTTCATATCGTGACCATGGGAAAGGTCGTGAGCGAAGCATCCGCCGAACTTTTCCAAGCCAATGAATACCGACAATACCTGGAGCTTCACGGGCTCTCAGTTCAACTGACGGAAGCACTTGCTGAACATTGGCACGCACGAATCAGGCTTGAGTTAGGATTTGCCGCTCAAGATTCAGATTCGATCGATTCGATTTTGGATCAGGGCTATCGCGGCTCACGCTATTCATTTGGATATCCGGCCTGTCCAGATGTGGAACAACAGGTTCAACTTTGTCAGTTGCTAGATCCATCGTTAATCGGAGTCGAATTGTCAGAAGAATTTCAATTACATCCAGAACAATCAACCTCGGCGATCATTGTGCATCACCCTGAAGCTAAGTATTTCAACGCAACATGAGATTCGAGTCGATACTTTTTGACATGGATGGAACGGTGATGAATTCCGAACCTTCCTGGCTGGTGGCCGAAACTGAACTCATGTCTGAATACGGATACTCCTGGACCCTTGAAGATCAGGCTAAGTGTTTGGGTGGACCGCTTACCCGAATGGGCGAATACATGTCGTCGTTGGTCAATGGTGCCAAAGATGGCAAGTTCCTGAGAGAAGCGCTGATCCAAAGAGTGGAAGCGGAATTTGCAGGGGGAATTGATTTCATGCCAGGCGCTGAAGATCTCCTTGGCGATATCTATGCGGCACATATTCCGATGGCCTTAGTGTCAGCAAGTCCTCGTTCGTTGGTACAGGCTGCCATAGATTCACTTTCGCGCCCATATTTTCAAATTTCAGTTTCTTCCAATGATGTTATCCATACAAAACCTCACCCAGAAAGTTACCTCTTTGCCGCATCACAACTGGGTGTCTCCATTGAGAATTCATTGGTGCTGGAGGACTCCATAACTGGAGTAACTTCGGCGATCGCAAGCGGTGCCTGTGTAATCGCGATTCCTCATTTAGTAGAAATAGCCGACCATCCCAGGGTCAGAAAAGTATCCACATTGTCGGGTCATTCTTTGGCCACATTGTCGCAACTTTTCTAACCGCATTCATGATTGAATCCATTAAGTAGAATTGGACAATGAGCATGTCACTGAAACGCACTGGAGCTTTTGTTGCGGGGGATCGAGTTCAATTGACCGATGCCAAAGGAAAAATGCATACGATCACATTGCAAGTTAACAATGAGTGGCACACTCACAATGGTTGGTTAGAACATAACGGGGTTATTGGTTTGCCAGAGGGTTCGGTAGTCGAAACCACAGGCGGTTTGAAATTCCTAGCATTTCGTCCACTTTTGGCCGATTACGTCCTGGCCATGCCTCGCGGCGCCACCATCGTTTATCCAAAGGATGCAGCATTCATTCTAGGTTTTGCCGATGTTGCTCCTGGGCTGCGAGTCTTGGAAGCTGGTGTTGGTTCCGGTGCACTAACGATTTCGCTTCTTCGTGCTGTCGGACCTGAAGGATTTGTAGATTCTTTCGAAAAGCGAGATGAGTTCGCCGTCATTGCTAAGAAGAACATCACTAATTATTTCGGGGATGTTCCTACTAATTGGTCATTGACTGTCGGTGCCGTTCAAGAAGCGCTGCATCAACAAAAATATGATCGCGTTATCTTAGACATGTTGGCACCGTGGGAGTGCGTTGACATGGCAGCCGATGTTTTGGAATCTGGGGGAGTCTTCTTGGCTTATGTAGCAACTACCACCCAGCTTTCTGCAACGGCCGAGGCGATCAAGGCACACGGCGGATTTACCGAGCCAGAGAGCAATGAGTCTCTTATTCGTGGATGGCATCATGAAGGGTTAGCGGTTCGTCCGCAGCATCGAATGATTGGCCACACCGGCTTTCTCATCATGACCCGACGATTGGCTCCAGGCGTGATTGCTCCAGCCAGACGTCGTCGACCATCAAAAGGTTCCTATGGTCTAAATGAAAGCGAAAGTTAAAAGAAAGAAAGTAGTTCTTACTTAATCGCTAATACATCCACGACGAAGATCAAGGTTTCATTTGGCTGGATCGATGAACCAGCACCGGTTGAGCCGTAGCCATCAGCTGGTGGGATTACCAAGAGTCGTCGACCGCCAACCTTCATGCCAGGGATGCCTTTTTGCCAGCCAGTAATTACCCCCGAGAGTGGGAAGGTCGCGGCTTGCGAAGTCCAAGAGGTCTCAACAACCTGCCCCGTTGACCAAGCCATCAAGGTGTATTGCACTGTCAAAGTTGATGCCGCTGTTGCCGCTGCGCCGGTTCCGACGTAAATATCTTTAGTGACCAATGTCGTTGGGGGAGTTCCCGACGGGGCGGTCAAAGTTGGCGCCTTGCCGTGTTCGCCGGAAACTGTCGGCATAACGGTAGCGCCAGAGGTTGCTGGGGTTTCGGCAGGGGTAGGGGTTTCGGATTGCGTTGGGGTCACAGTTGCTCCATTGGAAGAAGTATCAGTAGTAGCGGCAGGATCAGCAGCGCTAATGCCGCCATCGGTTGTGCAACCGGCAAGAAGTAGAATCGATGCAAAAGCGAAGGCAATTACCACCACTGGCTTCTTGGCGAAAGTCATGTTTGATCCCCTTTGATATAGATTCGCGAGCGAGTCGATTAAAGACTCTTCTCGTACCTGCCGTAAGAGTACCAAATCAATGAAACCCAATATCCTTATCTGTATGTCCGACCCAAAAGCCGAACGCCTTTTGAATCTCACCATGGCGCTACTTGCGACCAAGCGCTACCTCACTAAGAATGAGATTTTTTCCTCCGTTGACGGATATAGCGGTCAACCAGACTCTAAAGAGCGAATGTTCGAGCGAGATAAAGACGATTTGCGCTCTATCGGAATAGAGATTGAAGTTGGTCAGATTGACCCGTATTTTGAAGATGAGTTGGGCTATCGGATTAAGCCGGACAATTACGGCCTGGAACTAGCCGATCTCAGTCCTCGAGATCTGGCACTTATCTCCATCGCTGCATCTTCCTGGCAAAGTTCAACTCTCTCTGAAAGTTCTCAGAGTGCTTTTCGTAAACTTCGCTCTCTGGGGATTGCCCTGGACTCTGAAGAACTTGGCTTAGGTTGGGTTCGATTTGATAATCCCGGCACCAATTTTGATCTCCTCTGGGATGCGTTGGAAAATCATCAAACCTTGGAGTTCGACTACGCCTCGGTTACCTTGCCGGCCAGGCGAGTTCGACCTTATGGACTCTCGTTGCGAGGCGGGTTTTGGTATTTAGTGGGCTTTGATTTAGATCGAAATGCGATCCGCGTATTCAAGACTTCTCGGATGAATGGAAAAGTATCAGTATCGGGGCGGAGCAATTCGTTCCAGGTCCCGGATGATT
>CAINLV010000095.1 GCA_903850565.1 uncultured Actinomycetes bacterium | reverse complement strand
TCGTTCTTCCTAAATCAGCGATCAATTCCAATTCCGGAATTATTCTCAAGACCGCAGTTTCGGTTCTCTTCATCATTCCCTGGGCTGACAAGTGGATCGTTGGAACAACGGATACGGAATACACCGGCGATCGCGCGGAACCTTTGGCAACGAAAGAAGATGTTGATTACATTTTGGCGCACGCGAACAAGGTACTTAATCCAAAGTTGAAGGCATCAGATATCTTGGGTGTTTATGCCGGACTTCGGCCATTGGTATCTAAAACCAGTATTACCGCAACAACCAAACTTTCGCGGGAACATATCGTGGATCATCCAGAGCAAGGTTTTGTCAGTATTGCCGGGGGAAAATACACGACCTATCGCGTTATGGCTGAAGATGCGGTTGACCATGCCGCACCAGATCTTCGCCGAATCGTCAATGAATCCTGCACTAAGGAGCTCCCAATTTTGGGAGCCATTGGCTACCAAACCTTGGTAAATCGCGCCGAATTTATTGCGCAGGAAATGGGATTGTCTCGTGGCCAAGTTATTCACTTATTAGATAGATATGGCTCGCAAATAGAAATATTGGCCGAGCTCATTGCCCAAGAGCCACAACTTCGCAAGCCATTGGCGGAAGGATTGCCATACCTGCGCGCCGAAATCCACTTTGCGGTCACTCATGAAGGTGCGATGACCGTTGAAGATGTGATTGCTCGTCGCACCAGAATCTCATTCGAAACTTCCGATCACGGGCTATCGGTCGCCAGCGAAGTTGCGAAAATCATTGCTCCGCTTTTGGGATGGAGCGCTGCCGATAAGAAGAAGTCAATTTCTGATTATCAGAAACAAGTTGCCATCGAAAAGGCAGCCGTTGAGCGTTATCACGAAGAAGGCGCCAATCAGGTTCAATCATCGGAAAAGGGTCAGAAGGTTAAAGCTTCCGCTTAATTCCAAGCGCCAATAATTGCACCGACCACCATTAAATTAATGAGGTCTGGGGCAGATTCCAGCAACCAAACTTTAAAGCCCTGACCACCGAAGAGACGATGACTCACAGAGGTGGCCGCCGCGAAACCAATTCCTACGGTGAAGCCCGCACCAATTCCGATCGCAACGGAAGGTGCTTTTGCAAGTGAATGTATGACCACCGAAAGAGTTAAGACTTGAATAAATGCAGCAACAAATGTGGAACCAAAAACTATGCCCATTCCAACCGATCCGCCTGGAACTTCTTCAGGGGTTCGATTCATTGCCTTCCACCAGATTGGGTAAAGCGCTTTTGGACTAAACCATACAGATCCTAAAAAAATCAACGCGATCGTTGAAACCAAGATCGCCAACCAATTTAGATTATTGAGGGACATCGATTCTCCATTCGATTACCTAGGCTTTTCGTGGGCTCCTACTGAGTTTGAAGATACCGAGCGCAATGATACACGCTGGAAGGGCATTCCATCGTTCCGGCTGGCTTCGAGAAATCATATTGACCATGGTGCTGAGCGCAAAGGCCAGAGTGACGGATCGAGCAATCAGTGCAGATTTTTGCGACCAGACTCCATCGTTCTTTACCAAGTTGTTGGTGAAATATATTAAATAAAGGCTAAAAAGGGCGACAACTAAATTCAAGGCGCGAACAATGATTGGAATACTTTTGTACTGACCTCCAGAGACCCGAGGGAGAACCCACTGGGCATTGGTGAGGGAAGCCAACAAAATCGCAACATTCCAGAGCAAGGAGAGCGAGATGAATAGGGATATAAACCTTTTCGACATGGTGTGAGAATATCTTCTTGGCTGACGAAATCAATTGTTTTATCACTATCTACCGAAATTAAATATCCACTGAAATGCAATATCCACTAAAATTAATTGAATGCAGACCACCTCTTTCGAGCAAGCACAAGCTTGGGCATTGGAACTCTTTTCCGAACCCAATGTTGCTCAGTTTTGGATACCGCGTCGGAATTTTGTGCAAGCAGTTCGCACCCAGGATTCCATTTCTTTCACCAGAACGGATGAAGGTCTTTATGGACTTGCGATTGGACCTCATCCAATTATTCCAGCGCAATGGAATCGCTTCTCAGTCTTTAAAACCGTTCCCAAGGCGCTCACCGAAACCTGCACATTAACGGGCCAGTGGGCGGCCTACGCACGAACCACAGAGCCTGGGACCAATTCACCTGACATTCGGCAATTAACGGATGAAGTTTGGATTAAGGGCTTCTTAGAAACTCACGCCCCAGAATCCTCAGTTCTGCCCGGCAATCCCGAAATTCGTGAGTGGGTAGGAATTGCTCATGAGGATGAAGTTGTGGCGATCGCCGCCATTACCGAATGGGAATCGGGGGAGTGCATGATTTCTTCGGTTGGAACCGCAGCTCCGTTTCGAGGTCAGGGTTTCGCGAAGAAACTGATGAACGCGGTCATCCACCGAGCCTTCAATTTAGGTTATAGCCGATTGGGACTGGCGGTTATGTCGAAAAATCTGCCAGCGCGGGCGGTCTATGAAGCTGTGGGTTTCGTAGAGATGGGCGATTTTAGATACTTCGAGCGAGATTGATTTGATCAATTAATTTCGCTGGATCTTGGACTTCGAATATCAGTTGCGAGAAACGTTCGTTCTTCAGTGTGATGATGACTGCGTTACTTGGTCTGCGGACACACCAAAATACCTTCTTGCCATTGGAGACATAAGTTCCGGCGGTCAGAATGCCAGGAATGTAAGTACCAGGCATTCGAACCCCTTTGGGTCGCTTGGCGACCTCCGGGTTTTGGGTGACATCTACAATGTGAGCCAGCGGGAAGGAGAGGGAGGTTCTCAGCGAGAAAATCTTGTCGGTAATTTGAAAAAGCATATTTAATTTTTTTCCGACAACTTTGGCCTTGATCATTTCTCTGCTTCCATTCTGCCCTCATCATTGAGCGGGAAAATTTCTTCTTACATAGCCAGTTTACGCTTGGCCACGGTAAAAAAGTAGTAAATAGACCCTTGATCGGCTGCCAGCCAAAGTCGAGGATTTACAGAGGTAGATACGACTTTGGCAAAGACCTTTTACTTTCCACAGTGGCGTGTAATCTTTCGGTCTATGAGCGCAATCCCGAATCGAAAAGCCGTTGCCTTGGTAGTAATCGATGTACAAGTCAATGTAGTTAAGGAAGCCTTTGATAGAACGGCCGTGATTTCTAATATTAATTCACTTGTGGACGCTGCCAGAAAGAAGCATTTCCCAGTTATATGGGTGCAGCATTCTGACGAAGGGATGCAGATCGACAGCGCTGGCTGGCAGTTGGCTCCAGAATTGGACCCTGCCAAAGATGAAGAAATTATCTTGAAGAAATATCGAAGTTCTTTTGAAGAAACCAATCTTGAAGAAGTGCTGGAAAAATTGGGCGTTGGTCACTTGGTAATAACGGGGGCCGAATCCAACAATTGCGTTCGCTTTACCTCACATGCGGCGCTAGATCGTGGTTACGACATCACCTTGGTTTCGGACGCTCACACAACTTCGGATTACACCTGGACTTATGGAAGCGTCAGTGCCCAGGAAGTTATCAAAGAGCAGAATGGATCTTTTGCTTTTTATGACTTGCCGGGCAGATCGGCCAATGTGAAATCCACCGCCGAAATCTTGGCTATGGCTGAAAGTTATTAGTAGCAATGCCCAATCAGCTAGTCGGGGGAATTCGAGGGTCCAAATTTTTCGCGCTGTTAATTGCCACGATGTTGGTCTTTGCTGCGAATACCTCGGTAGCCGCTACCGCCCCTAGCGTTGGCAAAGTTTGTTCAAAGGTTGGCGTTAAGAGTGTGGTCAATGGCAAGAAATTGATCTGCGCCAAGGTCGGCAAGAAATTGCTCTGGGTTGTAAATATCGTAAAAGTCCTCCCCCCGGCTATTCCAGCACCAAAAATTACGCCAACACCGACTCCAGCTAGCAGTGCAGCATCTCTTCCTGTGCCTACTCCAACATCATCGGAGATTCCAACTTCTTCTCCCGAACCATCGGTCACGCCAACTCCAACAAATTCCTTGGTTGAAGTGCCCGGGCCAATTCCAAGTTCGAGTCCTTCTGATCTTATTTCAGTAACTCCGGCTCCCGTTGAATCCGCAACTGCCGTACCAACCCCAACCGATGCACCCACGATTACTAATACGCCGTCACCCACTCCTGTACCAACCTCAACAAACCTGATTACTCCAGTAGCAGCACCTTCATTGCCGGCTTTGCCATTGGCATCTCAATTTAGTTTCGAGAAGATTTACGACGATGGTTATCCAGTGCACTGGAATACCTGCAACCGGATTACCTGGACGCTCTTTCAATCTAGTACAACAAAGGATTATTTAACGCCCACGAAAAAGGCGCTTCAAATCTTGGCTAATTTCACCGGGTTTACCTTTGAATACCTTCCCAGCCAAGGGTTAGTACATCCCAGCTACGATCAGATTAAGAATAATTCCGAGACCAAACCGCTGGCTAACCTCCAGATTATTTTCGCTCCGGGTCAAGAGTTGCCCTATTTAGATGCTACTCACTTCGGTTGGACCCGAACTTATTGGAGCTACACCCCGCAAGGGAGCAAGCAAGTTAAGGGGCTCTACAAAGTTGCCTATGTGATGATGCACGATGAACCAGCATTCAATTGGTTCAACATGGTTAATGACATGGGTTTCAATGGAATCACACTGGATTTGATGCATGAATTGGGGCACGCAGTTGGATTGCAGCACGTGGCTGATTCCAGTCAACTAATGTTCCCCAATCGAAGCACAAACTATCCAGCCACATTTAATCTTGGCGATGCCTATGGACTATTCAAAGTCGGAGCTGGAATTCCCTGCGGCTCTTAACTTCAATTCCAGACGTTGTCGCCTCTGATGCTGGCATCTGAACCGCCGTCGATATATATAGTCTGCCCGGTTGTGTGAGTGTTCTCTTCACTGGTTAGCCAGGTAAGCAAGTAGGAAACTTGCATCGGCTTCATGTAATGGTTCAATGGCATAGGCACCATGGTGTCGATAGCGGCTCTTGCTTGCGCGGTTGCAATCATGTCCGCGACCATCGGCGTTTCAACAATTCCGGGACCAACAGCATTTAATGGGATACCAGCTCCTGCCCATTCTGCCTTAATGCATTCGCGCCTAATCCAACGGCTAATTGCTCGCTTTGTGGATCCATAAATTAACGATGCAGATTCATCGCCCTGATCGACTAAATCTTGGGCTAGAGAAACGGCAAGGGCTTCATCGCCAGCGAGCATGGCATCTACAAGAGCAGGGGAGTTCGGCATAAGTGATGCCATTGAACTGGTGACTGATACTCGAGGTGCGGTGCCCTTTGCCAAAGTTGGCAGCAAGCCAGTTAAGAATTCAACGACTCCGAAGTAGTTCACCGAAACCGTTTTCGCAATGGGATGGGCAAGGCCAGCGCATGCAATGATGGCATCGACTTTTCCGCCGCTCAACTGTAGAACTTCTGACACTGCCTGCTGACGCCCTGCGGAAGTACTCAGATCGGCATTGACATCTGAATTGTGAATATCAACCCCAATGACTGTGGCGCCTCGCGCCTTAAGCAATTCAACTGTTGTCGCTCCGATTCCGGAGGCGGCGCCTGTAACTACGTAACTTCTAGACATGATGGCGACCTTTCCTAGGCACACTTTGTATGTGCCTTTTAAGTCTCCTCGCAGATTGACGCCTATGTAAGTACTCTGCGGGAGATTCCGAACACAAGGCTCCTTGCTTGCTTACCTACTTACCTACCTA
>CAINLV010000094.1 GCA_903850565.1 uncultured Actinomycetes bacterium | reverse complement strand
CGGCTATCAATGGCAGTCAGATCACCCTCAGTCATGCGGTCACATCTGCAGTTCCCGCCAGCACCTCCCTCAACTTCGGCTTCCGAAACGTATGGTTTTGGGAGGAACTGGCAAAAAAACTGGTCGCCCGCCAAATGGCGAGCCGGAACGAATCCGAACCATTGCCTGGTTCAACGCCGTAGCAATTAGCTTGGGAGA
Organism: uncultured Actinomycetes bacterium; assembly: GCA_903850565.1. Taxonomy (GTDB): domain Bacteria; phylum Actinomycetota; class Actinomycetes; order Nanopelagicales; family Nanopelagicaceae; genus CAIMZW01. Next base: position 1,365 of record CAINLV010000094.1, on the reverse strand, counting down.
GCAACGCCCAGGAACTATCGGGCGATTGATGCAGAAAGAAAGTGATGCTCGCGGACTATCTCAAAACCACGACAGTTCAAAGAGATGGAACCATTACGCCAAAGGAATGGATAAAGCGAATAAACCAGTTACTCTGAGTAAGGAGATCATCTTACTTGTAGACGAAGTTGCCCCCGGGACGGCTGATGTCTTCCGGCATGGGCCTGGTAGCCTATGGCCAGCGCTCTGGGGTGACCGTATTCCTCGACTATATCCAGATGAAATAATTGAACTTTTTTCCATTGATGCTGGAGAAATTGACGCCACGTGGCTCCAAAAAGCAATTATTGCTTGGCGTGATCGAGCTGCCTTGATTCGATTTGGCGCGTTCGATCATATTATTGATGGCCTCTATGAGGCTGTTTTTATTGGGCTGCATCAACATGAAATAAAAGCCGAACTGACTAAACTCGGCGTATGGGAATTTGTTTGCAACAACGTTGCGGCTTCCGAAAAAAACAATCTGGATTTCGATCTTAGAAAACGCCAAGAAATCGAAGCGATCGGCAATCAATTTTCATGTGATCCGATAAGGCTCTATTTAACCAATCCAGTTGGTTTCGCCGCAGCCGCGCTAAAAACCAATCGAACAGAATTAAACCAATAGCTTGGAAATATTGCTGCGTCGGGTTTCATTGGTGGCAATTTCGCGCATGCTCGCAATTAGACCCTGAACAATCTCATCACCATAATTTTCGCAGCCAGGAGATAGTGATGATATTGAAGATGCAGCGATAGCGTCTTTAAGAGTCAGCGCGTCTTCCGCAAATGCCCCCACATCCTTGATACATCGTTGCGTGTACACGGTCTGATCTTCCATCGGCCAACTCCTTATTAGCGCAGCATTCCCAAAACCACATGTTTCGGGAGCCGATTTGTCATATCTGGGCGAGGTGTGGCGAAACTCATTATTTCTCACTCCTTGGAAAGGGTTATATCACTATCTAACATTGTCACCATCATACATAACACTAGTTAATAGGTGGCGACGTGAAAAATAGAACACTCATCAACCGCAAGAAACTGTTGGCGATTATTCCATTGTCTGAGCGAACAATCTTCAACATGGAGCAGCGGGGAGAATTCCCGCGCCGCATCGCGCTAACTAGCCGCAACGTGGCCTGGGACCTGGCCGAGGTTGAGGAATGGATCGAGGCGCGGAGGTCATCGGGCAACCAGGCCACCCGTCCCGGCGTCAATCATTCGGTCGTTACCGCTTGACTGTCCATTCATCAATCATGTCTGCCCAATCCTGCAGCATGGCCGTGCGTTGCTCCCGATATTCGGCTTTGTTGTACACCGCCCTTACACCCTTCTGCTCATGGG
>CAINLV010000093.1 GCA_903850565.1 uncultured Actinomycetes bacterium | reverse complement strand
GTCACCTGAAATATAATATACGCAACTGGAAAACGGCCAAAGTCCGCCGCGACCGAGCGCCGGGGTGGGCAGGTGGGATGGCTTTTGCTCTTGGCTTTACTCTCTTTTCGTCGGGCGGCAACGAAGATGCCGCCCAACGCCCGAGCTAAGGGGCGCGGGCGGACGGAGTAGGAGAAAAACACCAAAGCGTAACCCCTCGTCCCCTTGAGCGCCGGGTTGGGCTTCGGACTGGAACAACGCGGTGATGGCTCTTGGCTTTTGCTCTTGCATTTTTAACCTGCGGCACTGGAATGGAAGGTTAGGCGGTGGCTTTCCTTTGGTGGGATTCTTCTTGACGAACTAACATGGCTTGGGTACGTTTCCGCCAAAACTCCAATTGCTCTTGTAAAGACATGCCTGCTATTAACTTTGCAACATGTTCAGCGCCACGCCGTTTTAGCATGACACATTCAGGTTCACGAATCATCGCCGTCATAAGTGATAACCTCCAATGGAGAATAAATGCCAATTTGGCCATAACCGTTAAGTGTATTTACTGCATTATATTTGGGAATTTTGTCGAAATGCACAATATGCTTGAAATTCCAGCTTACAATAAGGTTGCACTGCGTTACTGTGGCAATTGCGACATGCAAAGCATCTTCGGCAGATTTTGGAGTAACCACACCTGACTTGATGTATTGTTGCTGAAGCAAAAGCATTTCTTGAGTGATTTGTGCGATTTCAGCAACCGCTTCGTAATGGGCGAAAAAATCACGAATCTTCTGAGGTGCTGGCTCTATTTCTGCCTCGACAATAGCAGATGTGACAATCGTAAACCGTCCAGCGTTTATTTCAGAAAAAAATTTCTTAGTCGCTTCGGCGAACTCTTCATCAAACACCCCACCAAAAACCGATGTATCAGCATAAATTCTCATCTTGCTATGCGCGTTAATTTTTGTTGCTGTGAGCGAAAATGTTGGGCAACGAAAGAAACGTTGCCCAACCTACGTACTATTGCGCCCTACGGCCCTACACGGCTTTATTGATAATATTTACTTGCGTAAATATCTGCGATAGTGCTTTTATCTGCGACCCCAGTTACCTGCCACTACTCTACTATGCAGACTCCGTTTCATTTACTGGGCAACAGCGGTATTCCTGTGACTTTTCGAGGAGGTCGATCTGCTTCTTGAGCAACTCATTTTGAAGACGCTTGCGTTCAAGATCGAGTTCGATTTCCTTGTGCAGCGTCGGTTCGCATACATCGCAGTCATCCAGACAACCTTTTACTAGTAGGCCCGGCGTCGGTAGTGCTGATTGTTTCTCAAAAGAGAATCGCATTTTCGCCTCATCCGAGACATTGCCGTTGATATCTAGGAGCTTTTCCTGCGCAAGTTCTTTTTGCACCTGCTGGATAGCTTGTTCACGCAACGCAATCGTGAATATCGGCTTGAGTTGGATCGCAGATACTGCCGATCCCTGCGCCAGCGCGACGACACCTACTGATCTTGTTTCCTGGGCCGTGGCTAGCACATTCGTTGAGGTGATGCCGATACCGCTGCTGGGGGCGACAGGATTAGCGGCCACGCGGGTGAAATCGTTGCGCGGATCGGGATCTATGATCACGCGCAAGTCAATTGATTCAAGCGAGTATTTGACCGTTTGTGTCTTGTTGATCTGGTAAAACAGGAAGGTAAGCGCGTGGCACTTGTTTTTGTTTTCAAATTCACGCGACGCGGATTCGTAATGATCTTGGGACTCCGATTCAGTATGGGTACGGCTTTGCGACTCACCAATGGACACACTTGCTGACTTGCGCGTACCCATCTCAGCGGCATGGAAGGAGTTCTCCGCATGTTGCCGGTGTTCACCCAAAAACGAGGAGACAGAGTTGGAATCAAAATTGCCACTCATGTTGGCAGAGCCGCCTAAGCCCCAGATGTCAACGCCAGCATCGCCGTGACCATCGACATGCGCATGCGATTGATTACTAGAGTTCGCAGTGTCCCGCGAGTTAGTATCAAAGAGTGAATCACTCATTTGCTGCATGAAAAAAGATTCTTCCGATGATTGCGTGTTGCGATAGCTAAATTTAGTAGAGGTGTCAAAGCTGAATTTCGAGCGTCGATCAGAGGTGAACAATTTCACCTTCTCTCCCGGCAAGAGCGTTGTCGTATAGACTAGATCACCAATAGCTAGTGGCCCGCGACAGCGCGTCAGACGGAAATGGAATTTGACTTCCACTGGTATATCTCGGTCAGCTATCACAGTCGGATACGTCAGACGATAGTTAAAGTCAAGTATATCGCATACATCATTGGGTGCAAGCGACGGGCAGCAAGGAATGGTATGTGCGCTATTATCGCAGTTTGACATGATGGTATCTCCATTGGAAGAGTCGGCAATTAAAGTTCTTGACTCGACTGCGCCGACCCGAATGCAGTCGAAAAAGCGTACTAATTAAGCCAACACAAAAGTGCTACGCCTAACGCCAAAGCTAAGGGGCGCGGGCGGACCAAACTAGGGGAAAACAGGCCAAAGCGTAACCCCGCGTCCCCTTGAGCGCCGGGTTGGGCTTCGGGCAGGGACGATACTTCGCCCGCCTACCGAGCCAAAAACGAAAG
>CAINLV010000092.1 GCA_903850565.1 uncultured Actinomycetes bacterium | reverse complement strand
TTTCTTAGCTTTATCCCAAAGCGAAAAATGCAAGTGAGCCCCGGAGCCGATACCATCTTTAAATGGTTTAGGGGCAAGTGATGCCAACAACCCGAATTGAACTTCAGCAGTACCTCGGATGGTGTCACGAAATTGTAAGTGCTGGTCTGCCGAGCGAAGTGCAGGTCCATATTTAATAGCAATCTCCAACTGACCCGGCCCGTACTCGTTGATCGCTTGCTCAACGACAATCCCCTGCTCGATCAGGTTGTCGACCATGAGATCGGTGACTTCGCTGGCGCGGTCCATTCCAGAACTGGAGTAGCACGGCCCGTTGCGCCATGGCGTTGGACCATCTGGTGTTGCTTCAGCCAAGTAAAACTCAGATTCGAAGGCGGACATAAATTCAATTCCTTGCGAATCTAGCATTGCAAGTGCGCGCTTTAATACCGAGCGAGTACAACCGCCCCATTCGCTGCCATCTTGCTCTAGGAGGTCGCTGTGCATCGAGGCAGTTCGATCTAACCAAGGCAATACCGTGAAAGTGGAAAGGTCTGGAACGATTCGGACTTCACCGACAGGTTCCATTCCTGCCACTGGCACCAAATCTTCGAAAAGATTAACTGCATTTTGAGCGCGGGTTAAGCCAACGCCTTCGGTCATTTTTTCATCCAATTGCGATGCATGAACCGTCTTCCCACGTATGACGCCGGCCAGGTCGCAGTAGAGAAACCGAATGAGTCGCAGATTTTCCGATTCGGAAATTTCTAGAATCTTTTTCTTCTTCATAATTACTCATTACCCACATTTCCGTAGGCACGATACGCATTATCGTGACCAATCGCTGTCGCTACTTTAATGGCATCGGTGGCGGACCAATCGCCGCGGGCAACAAATGAATCCAGAATCTGGCCCAATCCCCTGCGGAAAAGTAAGGCACCTAAGTAAGTTAATTCTGGCAAACCCCACGCATCGGAGGAGAAGAGAATTTTATGGAACGGTGCTAGTTCCAACGATTCAGCGATGATGGCAGGTGACCTGGCTCCGGCATAATTTATAGCAAGCCCAACATCCAAATACACGTTGCGAAACATTTGGGCGAGATATCCAGCATTTCGTTGGAATGGGTAGGTGTGAAGTAAGAGAACCGGAATATTGCGCGCTTCAAATTGGCGAATAAGGTCAGTCATTAGCAACGGGTCACATCGATGCAGATTGAGATCGGGATCTCCGAAGCCGATATGGAATTGGAATGGCATCTTGAGTTCGGCGGCGCTGTAGATCATGTGGCGTAACAAGACCGGATCGCTGACTCGAGCTTTTCCAGTCAATGCAATCTCAGCGAACCATTTATCCGTTGCTGCCTGAACTTCGTAGAGTGAAGGGGCGCTTGCTTCAAAGTCAAGACCGATCCGGTAAGCCACAATGGATTTCAAGCCGATGGCATCTTTAGCAGCATCGCGGAGCGCCTCAAAAAACTTGGTTCCAAATTCGTGAGCCGTCACACCAGAAAGAGCAACTTTTTCAGCGATGGTTTCGATGCGAACGACTTCGCTAACCTTTGCACCAGTTAATTCAGCCATTCCTTGCGGACCATAAATTTCATCGCCCCGATATCCAGTTTCAATGAAGTAGTGACCAATGCCGCTGGCAGAAAGTAGGCGACGGTTTACTTCATCGGCACCGAGGGCAATTCGACGGTCGAAATAATCTTGTGGCGAAGCAAAAGGTTCCAGATCCAACAACGGTGCTACCCAGCGCCTGGTCGCAAAACCAACTTGCGTATCCATAGCCTCAAGCAGATCTCTGGGCGTGCGATCTGATTCGGTAATCATGTTGGTAAATGCTTCCAGGCTTGGGTTTTGCCGGACCACCCCATGGACATGATGATCAACTAATGACAAGTTGGCCAATGATTCGCTTACAGGACCGATCGGTGAAACGCCCCACGGAAAGCTAGTAGACACGGGAATACCTTTCGCATTTTTCGTTCGCGGTTAATCCTTCTAATTCTTCCGCTTCGCTGCGACGAATACCTAGGTGAGCCTCCAGCAAATTGTGTGAGAACCACGACAAGACTTCGCCATCTGCTTGAAGGGCGCTTATTGCAGCGCTCAAATCTTCAGGAAGAAGTGGGACCGAAGTGTCACCTTCGCCAATGGGCTCGGTATAAATTCGATCCAGTGGTTTTCCAGCGTTTATCCCCGAAGAAATAGCTCGGGCCAATACCGAAATTACCAACCATGGATTTGCTGTTGCATCTGCAGCGCGATACTCGATATTAAAAGAGGTCGAAGGATCTGCGCCATGAATAGTGTTGACCGGACAGATACGCAATAACGCTTCTCGATCTTGAACCGCAGCAAAAATTCCCGCCGAACTCCAACGATGCGGCTTTAACCGAAGCGCGGAAATCTGACTAGGCGCCGTCCAGGCTTGAAGTGCGGCAGCGTGCTTTAAAACTCCAGCAGCAGCTTGCGAAGCAATCATCGAAAGATTACCTGGCGCGGTTGCATCGAAAGTGATCTGCTTTCCATCTTTCTTAAAGGAGAGATGCACATGAACGCCATTTCCCACTGATTCAACGGCAGGTAGTGGAACAAAAGATGCCATCATCCCATGGCGCCTTGCCGTGTCTCTAACAATTTCCCGAAGCAGAATTGCACGATCTGCGGCGACAAGTGCAGGAGCGGGCTTGACCGTTATTTCAAATTGTCTAGAACCATATTCGGCTAACCAGTTTTCTGGCTCTAAACCATTACTTTCCAAAATGGAAACCAATTCACTTCCAAAAGGTTCTGCGATTCGAAAACTATCCAGTCCAAAGGGGGAACCTGTTGCGATCTCTGCTTCATTGGTCAAAGTGAATTCATGTTCGAATGATGCAACAAGTTCTATTCCATGATCGGAAAGTAATTGAGCGATCGAATTCTGGGCATGTGTTCGGGGGCAAGAATCCCACGGCGATCCATCGGTTAATACTTGATTAGCGAGAAAAATCGAAAGATCTTCGCCATTTATTCCAGGAAGAGTTACTTCAGTTGAAAGGTCAGGGAGTAATCTCAAATCGCCCACAGAGCCATAGGGGTTGTCATCATTTATTCCGCCAAAGGCATTGAGGGATAAATCTGCTGGAACCCAACCAACGTTTTTGGAATCGTTAAGGACGCCATCTCGAAAGAGCGATCGTCCTCGAACCAAGGCAACTAAGTCACAGGTTGCAATGAAAGCAAGCGGTTTGGCCACAGGTAATTATTACGGAATTAATGCCAGCACGCGTGCTGGGCTTCCTGAACCACCCACCAGTGGCAAGACCCCAACAACCACCCAGGCACCCAGGGCAGGAAGAGATTTGAGGTTCTGCAAATTTTCCAAATGCCATAAACCAGCTGGGTGTGAAATCTGCGAATGGACTGGAAAATCTACGGCGATACCTGGATCGATTCCCAAAGTATCAGTTCCAAGTCCAGCGGCTTTTCGTTCTTCCACCAAGAACTTGGCGGCTTCCACCCCAAACCCAGGGAAGCGAAGATCCCCCGGCGCACCGGCATAGCGAAGTTCATCAGTATTGAATTCTTCCCAACCAGTTCGAAGCAATATTGCCGCGCCATCGGGAATCCGACCGTGAGCTTTTTCAAATTCCCTTACTTCTTCCAAAGTCAGCACTGCGTCGGCATCGCTACCGACGCGGGCTGATATATCAATTACAACGGCGGGACGGACTAGAGATTGAGCTGGAATTTGATCCACGCTAGCGCGACCTTCGATGAAGTGGCAGGGAGCATCAAAATGCGTTCCTGTGTGTTCAAAGAAAGAGACTCGACGAGCAAAGTAGCCATCGTGTTGCACCGTAACCAGCGTTTCCGCTTCTGGAGCCGGAGCACCTGGCCACATCACTATCGCCGAACCCAATGGGATAGTGAGATCAATAACCTTCGCACCTGAGAGCATGGTTCCTCTTTTTCCTAGAATCGTCCTACGGTAAAGCCGTTATTTATCGCGCTTCAGAGAGTTTCTCATCGGCGGTGAGTTTTTCACCAATTCGGGCAGCAAGTGCCGGACGTGAAACGATTCCAACGATTCCAACCAGGAGCCAAATGATGGCAACGATTGGGAAGGCTCGAGAAGGTCCACTGGTTGGGAATGGGTAAACATTCTTATACAAGGTATAAATCAAGAGTGCGATACCTGCGATGGGAATAATGATTTCCCATTGCTTGGTTCGCTTTTTCCCGGAGAAGAAAAGGAACTTGATCGCACCAACAGTGGCCATGAGATAAGCAACCAAAATGATCAAGGTTCCGATAACGCCACTACCTAGGAAGATATCGAATGGCTTTACATGCCAAACCAACTTCCAAATGATCATGATGATGGCGGCAGCGCCGACAACAATTCGAGTCGCATTAACTGGAGTTCCATTTTTCTCTGAGAGCGTGGAGAGGTGCGCATTGCCACCATCTCGTGCAAGCGAGAAGGACAGGCGTGAAGCACCAACAACGCAGGCCAAGCAGCATCCGAAGGCGCTAACTGCTGCGCCTAGAGTGATAATTGTTCCGATCCAAGAACCCACATACTTCGTACCCAGGTCGCCCAAGAGTGAACCAGAACCGATGTAGGCCTTGATTCCCGAAGCATCTGTTCCAAAGCCCATTACTTCAACAGCGGTCACAATCACGAAGTACAAGCCGCCGAAAATTGCAGTTCCCAGCATTGCTCGAGGAATATCTCTACGAGGGTTAGTTGTTTCTTCGCCCAATGTAGAAGCAGCTTCAAATCCAGCGAAGGAGAGGAAGCCAAATACAACGCCAAGGAATACGCCACTAGTTCCGACTCCCTTAGGGATGGAGAAAACGGACCAATCAACATGGTGATTATCTGGTGCATGACCTGTAGCCAGCTTTACGAAAATAATGACGGTGGTAATCAAAATAAGCAGAACGGTGATGCCTTCTACCGAGAGCAGAATTCGAGTTCCATTTCGAGCAGGAACGACGGCAAAGATATAGGCCAATACCAGGGCAATAGCACCAACTAAGAAGCCAGACCAGGCCGGTTGATTGTTCCAGACACCTAGTTCATCCAAGAAGGTGGATCCGAAAATTCCGGCTGCCATGGATGTAACGCAACCATAGAAAATGTAAGTTCCCAGTAATCCCCAGCCAGCGACCACACCTGACCGTGGACCCATGGTTGCTCCCACGAAACCATAAACGCTGCCCGCATGGTGGAAGTTTTGGCATAGACGGACAAAGCCGTAGGCAATCAAAAGCACACCAATGGTTGCCAAAGCGAAGGCAACGGGAACAGCTCGTCCCACAACGCCGGCGGTACCTTGAGGATTTATATTGGCTGCCATCGACGGAGCCATCAAAGCAACGGAAATACCGATTGCTTCCCAGACACTGAGATTCTTAATGAACTTTGGAGCTGACATTGCGCCTCCCGAGAGTTTGATGTGAATAATCAATCGCTGGCGCTATTGTGCGCGATTTTGTGACGATAGAGAAGCATATTCAGAACTTTTTGCGCGAATACCTCAAGGAATATTTACGGTTGAGTCAATAGCTTTCGAGCCAAATCGCAATCTTGCTTCATTTGAACTAGAAGTTCATCCAAACTTTCGAATTTGAGGGTATCGCGCAAGCGGAAGAGAAATTCCAATTTGGCTTGCTGGTCATACAAATCTAAATCCACTTGATCCAAGGCGTAGGCCTCAACTTGGCGCCCCCGAATTCCAGGAAATGTTGGATTAGTTCCAATAGAGATAGCCGCTTCCCATCGATCATCGCCCACTGTTAACCAGCCGGCATATACGCCATCGGCAGGGATGGTGGCGTGTTGGGCTAGCCCAATGTTCGCAGTGGGGTATCCGATGGTTCGACCTCGCTTTTCACCATGGACTACCGGGCCAGTTACATAATGGGGACGAGTTAAAAGTTCAGTTGCTCGCTCAACATCGCCATCGATAATGAGGTTTCGGATTCGGGTGGAAGAAACCGGAGTCCCCCGATTTTCTTCAAGTCTTACCGCCGTTGTCCCAAATCGTGGATCGGCTTGAAGTAGTTGAATATTTCCGGCGGCTTTGTGGCCGAAGGTGAAATTTTCCCCGACGATGACATGAGTTGCCTGAAGTTGTTTTATCAAAATATTTTCAATGAAGTCTTGGGCGGAGAGCAAGGAAAACTCCTGAGTAAAATCAATAACAACAACTTCGTCTGCGCCATTTTCCTTCAGGAGTTTGATTCGATCAGCTAAGGAGACGATCTGACTTGGAGTTCGCTCCGGAGCAAAGACCGAGGTCGGATGTGGGTAGAAAGTTAGGGCAACAACTTTTCCGTACAACTTAGCCAACTTGAGAAGTTGCTGATGCCCCTGGTGGACACCGTCGAAGATCCCGATGACAACTGCTCGATTCATCTGGTTATTCTTTCACAGCAACCAAAATCGGTGCGGCCAACTCTTTCGCTGCAACAATTTTGTTTTCCAACAGAGCTGCGAAATCTCCCTGAGGGGACACTGCCACCACGATCCCTTCTTGGGGATTTGGCGCTAAATATCGACCAAAGGAAATTTCAGCCATTTCTTCGAAATCAAGGTTGCGAAGTGGAAAAATTCGGCCAATTCCCTCAATGATTGGAGTCAGTTCCGCACTCTCTAAGGGTGCGCATTCGATCAAGAGAAAGGGAGAAACTAAGGTTCGACGCAATTGAGTCAAGTGCCCCCCAACCTCCAGCGCATCTCCTAAATCTCGTGCAATGGCGCGAATATAGGTACCGGCGGAACAGGTAACTGAAATATCGATTTCGATGGCAGCAGAAGTGCGACGAATTTCGTTGATCTTCAATTGAGAAATAGTGACTTCGCGTTCGGGGATATCTACTGTCTCACCATCTCGAATTCGTTGATGAGCTGGCTTGCCATCGATCTTTATCGCCGATACCGAACTAGGGCGTTGCTTAATGGTTCCGACAAAGGAAGCTAGTATCGCTTCGATCGCAGCGTTATCCACCTTTGCTAAGACCTCTGGCAAAACCGTTGCCGTAATGTCGCCTTCTCTGTCATCGGTATGAGTACTGACACCTAACGAAATCGTTGCATCGTAGGCTTTTAATCCATCGGTTATATATTGCAAAAGTCTGGTGGCATTTCCGACGCCAAGAATCAAAACACCGGTAGCCATGGGATCTAAGGTGCCGGCGTGACCAACTCTTTTCGTGCCAAATCGCTTTCGCATCTTTGCCACGACATCATGGCTGGTCATTCCACCAGCTTTATCTATAAGGAGAAAACCTTGGGCAGATGACATAAAGTGAAGAAATTACTCGTGAACTTTATAAGGATCGGGATCCCCAGCCGGTTGAGCATTTTTGCGCAACTTAGCCAATTCTTCATCGGCCTTTCGCACTTGGGACATGAGGTCATTCATCGCAGATGCCGATTCTTGTAAACCATCTGCGAAGAATTCTAAGGAGGGTGTGATTCGTAGCCCTAAAGCTTTTCCAACTTCAGAGCGAAGCATTCCTTTTGCAGAATTCAACGCGATTGCAGTGCCCTCATGTTCAGCGATATCACCCAAAACGGTGTAGAAAATTGATGCTTGTTGTAGATCCCCAGTCACGCGTACATCGGTAATGGTGACAAACCCCAGGCGCGGGTCTTTAACCCGCGACTCTAGAGTTTGCGCAACTACCTCTTTGATGCGATCTGCAACTTTTAACGCTCGATTCGATGCCATGATTTATACGCGCTTCTTCTCACGCATTTCATAAGTTTGAATTACGTCACCAGGCTCTAGATCGTTGTACTTGCCCAGTCCAATACCGCACTCGTAACCATCCTTGACCTCAGTGGCATCATCCTTGAATCGTCGTAATGATTCGATCGAAAGATTTTCACCCTTAATGACGCCATTGCGCAAAGTACGAGCCTTGGCATTTCTGCGGATGAAACCATCTTGGACCAAACATCCGGCAATATTTCCGAACTTGCTAGAACGGAAAACATCGCGAACTTCAGCGTTACCTAAGACAATTTCTTCAAATTCTGGCTTGAGCAGACCCTTGAGGGATGCTTCGATTTCTTCGATTGCCTGGTAGATGACGGTGTAGAAACGAACTTCCACGCCTTCTTGATCGGCGAAAATCGCAGTTTGAGGTTCTGGCTTAACGTTGTAACCAATGATGACGGCGGTTGAAGCCGAAGCCAAGGTAACGTCGTTCTTGGTGATTGCACCAACACCGCGATGGATAACGCGAAGATCTACTTCATCGCCAACATCCAATTGCAAGAGTGCATCTTCCAACGCTTCGACTGAACCTGATACGTCGCCCTTAAGAATGAGGTTAAGGGTAGAAATCTTGGATTGCTCCATGAAGTCTTCCAGGGAAACCTTCTTGCGGGTTTTTGCGAGCATCGCATTTCTAGTTGCAAGTTGCCGCTTTTCCGCGATTTGGCGAGCAGTTCGATCATCTTCGGCGACGATGAAAGTATCGCCGGCGCCAGGTACGGAGGTAAATCCGAGAACCTGTACTGGGCGGGAAGGACCAGCCTCAGAAACCGTGTCACCGTTTTCATCGAGCATGGCACGAACGCGTCCATAGGAACCACCGGCCACAATGGCATCTCCAACTTTCAGAGTTCCACGCTGGACCAAAACAGTTGCAACTGGGCCACGACCTTTATCCAAGTTCGCTTCGATTGCTACGCCTCGCGCTGCATCATCTGCCACGGCCCGAAGGTCCAAGGCAGCATCAGCAGTGAGCAGAATGCCATCGATAAGTTCGGCTACGCCTTCACCAGATTTGGCCGAGACGTTAATAAACATCGTGGTGCCGCCGTATTCTTCGGCAACCAAGTTGTACTCGGTTAATTGCTGGCGAACCTTGTCTGGGTTTGCGCCCTCTTTATCAACCTTGTTAACGGCTACGACGATAGGAACATCGGCAGCCTGAGCATGGTTCAACGCTTCAATCGTCTGTGGCATTACGCCGTCATCGGCAGCGACAACAAGCACTGCGATGTCGGTGACTTTGGCACCTCGAGCACGCATTGCTGTAAACGCTTCGTGACCTGGTGTATCAATGAAGGTAATAGCGCGTTCAACGCCTTCGTGAAGATGATGAATTTGGTAAGCACCAATGTGCTGCGTAATTCCGCCAGCTTCTGACTTCACTACTTCAGTGGATCTAATTGCATCCAACAATCGAGTCTTACCATGGTCGACGTGACCCATGACCGTGACGATCGGTGAACGCACAACAAGATCTTCATCGGCGATATCTGCAAGTTCTTGCTCAAGGTTGATATCAAACTCTTCGAGGAGTTCGCGGTCTTCATCTTCTGGGCTGACAACTTGGATGCTGTATCCGAGTTCGGCACCTAGGAGGGTGAAGGTATCTTCATCAACTGATTGAGTTGCAGTGACCATTTCACCTAAGTGAAAGAGCGCCGAAACTAGAGCTGCTGGATCTGCGTGAATCTTTTCGGCAAAATCCATCAACGATGAACCACGACGTAATCGAATCGAGGTCTTGCCATCGCCATGAGGAATTACTGCGCCACCCAATGATGGCGCCGCCATATTGTCGAATTCTTCGCGAAGGGCCTTCTTGCTCTTATGGGCCTTGCGATTCTTTCCGCCTTGCTTTCCAAATGCGCCGGCAGTTCCACCACGTTGATGGCGTCCGCCACCCTTATTGGGACCACCAAAACTTGGTTGAGCAGTTGTTGTCGAAGGCGTTCGGTACGGCGAACCAGCACCAGGACCGCCTGGGCGAGCGCCAGGAGCGCCAGCACCAGCAGGACGCGCACCACCAGGACCGGCTGGACGGGCGGCAAAGCCAGGCCTTACCGAACCAGGACGAGCACCGGACATTGGCGGACGATTTCCCCCAGGACCGGATGGACGTTCTCCCGGACGAATCGGGCGAGCCGGTGGACGAGGAATGGCAACCGTTCCGGAATTAAATGGATTGTTGCCCGCGCGAGGTGGACGCGGCATTGGAATATTGCCAGGTGTCGGTGCGGCACCAGTAAATGGATTGTTCCCCGGACGAGGTGGACGTGGCATAGCTGATGCAGCAGCGGCTGGATCTGTAGCAGCAGGTGCATCGGCGCCAGGTGCGGCAGGAGGTGTGACTTCACCAGGTTGCGTAGCTGCCGCAGGTACCTGTGGAATTGGAGCTACTGGCCGCACTGGCGGCGTTGGCATTGGAGCTTGCGGGAAGGCTGATTGCGGAATGGTGCCTGGAGCTAATTGTGCTAACGCTGCCTGAATTTCTTCAGCAGTTGGCGCAACGGGTTTTTCCGCAACTTTCTTTGCAGCTGCCTTTTTAACCGGCTTAACCGCAGCCTCATCTGGCTTAATATCTGGAAATTTCTCCATCAACTTGCGCACAACGGGTGCTTCAATGGTTGATGATGCAGAGCGTACGAATTCTCCTACCTCTTTTAATTTCTCGAGGAGATCCTTACTAGTTACGCCTAATTCTTTTGCTAATTCGTGAACGCGGACCTTTGCCACAGTTACCTTCCTGTCTGGGCCCCACGTTTAAGGATGGAGCCTAAATGTCTGACCTACTCATGAGCGTCGGGCGCTCATGATTGTGAGCTTGCCTTTACTGACATTGATTGACTCCTTTTAAAAAATCAGACGGTTTATCTGATTTAGTTACTACTCAATAATAAATACTGCGAGCTTTTCCGTCGAGAGTCGTTCATCCGAACGAAACGCTCGGGAAAAAGAACCACGCTGCTTAGCTGTTTCGAAACATTTTCGATGCAACCAGGCCCCACGACCAGGTAAAAGATGAAGCGGGTCCGGTAAGACCTCTCCCGCCACTTTCACTACTCGAAGTAAATCTGTCCAGTCTTCCCGCTTTCGGCAAGCGATGCAGCTTCGGATCGGAACTGCCATCACTGTCCTTAATTGCAGGAAACTTAACTCCCTAACCTTACCTTCTCCTATGGCTGGAGAGGTAATTGCCCTACTTCGGCTGGCTCTTCGAAAGTTTCTGGCGCCACGACCACCGGCTTGGGCTTTTCAATTCGTTCCACCGGGTTATCTGGATGAATATCGATGCGAGCGCTGGTAAGCCGGGCGGCTAATCGGGCATTTTGACCATCTTTGCCAATTGCCAGAGAGAGTTGGTAGTCAGGCACGACCACTTTTACCGACCGGGTCTCCGCATCCACGACCTCGGCGCTGGTCACCTTTGCTGGGGCCAGAGCATTGGCAACATAGGTGGCCAGATCTTCGGAATAGTCGACGATATCGATTTTTTCGCCGTTGAGTTCATCCATAACTGCCCGAGCGCGTGCGCCCATAGGCCCGATAAGTGCACCTTTTGGACTTACGCCAGAACGATGGGTTCGAACCGAGACTTTGCTCCGGTGACCTGGTTCGCGGGCGATTCCGATTATTTCGACGACTCGTTCTTTTACTTCAGGAACTTCTAGCGCAAAGAGAGTCTTCACTAAAGCTGGGTGTGTCCGCGAAAGCGTGACCTCTGGACCTTTTAAACCTTGTTTTACTTCTACAACAAAACATTTGATTCGTTGGCCGTGAACATATGTTTCAGTGGGAACTTGCTCATTGGGTGGAATCTTTCCTTCGACTCTGCCTAAGTGCACATAAACAGTTTTGGGATCGCGGCCCTGCTGAATTACTCCGGAGATGACATCTCCAACGCTTGCCGTAAATTCCCCAACGATGTCGGCATCTTTAGCTTCGCGCATCTTCTCTTTGATTATTTTTCGTGCTGTCGAAGTTGCGATGCGGGCAAATCCTTCCGGCGAATCAATCGCTGTATCTATGCGATCGCCATCTGGACCTAGAACTGGATAATAAATAACAATTTCGCCAGTTTGGCGATTTAAAACTGCACGACCACCAGGATGCGCTTCTGGGAGTTCGGAGTAGGCGGTGGCAACCGCGTTCTCAATAGCATTTATGAGTTTTTCCAGCGGCATCTCTTTTGCAACGGTCAGAGCTATTAGGGCTTGTACATCTACACTCATTCGTCGTCGCCTAAATCTGATGCTTCACTCTTCAATGATTTAAATTCAATTTCAATCAATGCTTTCTTGATCTGGTCCAGCTCGATGGTCTCTTCATCGATCTCGACAGAGTTCTGCGTTGCCAGACCGATTCGGCCGCTTACTAATGCGCCATCTAGAAGTGTGGCCTTCACTAGCCGGCCATGATTCTTACGCCAATGTCGAGGCAAGGTGAGCGGTCGATCGATTCCGGGCGAAGTCACTTCTAAGGTAAAAGGTTGCTCCCCCAGGACTTCCAGCGTTTCTACAATTTGGGAAATTTCCCGAGAGATCGAGGTGACTTGGTCCAAATTTAAATGGGAGTCGCTATCTACGATGACCGTGATGATGCGACTTTTGCCCGCGGGCAGGATGGAAATTTCTTCTAGATAATTTCCGGATTCGGTAATGACCGGCGTGATTGCGATGGCAATAGCATCTTTGAGCGCTTGACTGTTCAGTTGTGAGGACATGTATTCACTTTCTGTTCTATTTAGTTGTAGGTTTAAGTAGTTCTAGTTCTTAGTAGTTCTAGGTCTTAGTAGTTCTACCCTATCGCTGCGAGAGCCAATCATAACCAACTTTTGCAATCAACAAAGTCGTGACCGCCAAGAAAACTTTTCGGACTAGCGGGGAGCCGCCCCGG
Source organism: uncultured Actinomycetes bacterium (assembly GCA_903850565.1). GTDB lineage: Bacteria > Actinomycetota > Actinomycetes > Nanopelagicales > Nanopelagicaceae > CAIMZW01. Next base: position 7,244 of record CAINLV010000092.1, on the reverse strand, counting down.
ATGGCCAGGCGCGCACCCAATAATGATCCAGCAATATTGGCAATCGCCATTAGTAGTCCAAGTCGCCACCAGATGTGTCCGGTGAATTGAAAGGAGAGAATTGCTCCGAAATTGGTGGCCATATTGACTAATTTCGCCGTTGCTGATGCTTTCAAGAATGCGTAGCCGATTACCCCAACCAGAATAAAGACCAGAAATGTTCCAGTACCCGGGCCAAAGATTCCGTCATAGAAGCCAATCGAAAGGCCGAAAAGGGCGACCAAAAGCAATCTAATTGTGGGGGTAAATCGAAGATTTTCATCCATCCCCAAGTGCGGTTTCTTCCACGTGTATAAAGCCACGCAGATCAACAAGATGACAATGATGGGTCGGAAAAGATCTTTGGGAAAACTTGCGGCCAATCGCGCACCAAGCACAGAACCGATAAATGCTGGAATCGCCATAGATGTCGCAACATGGAGATTGGGTCGGACTTTTCGGAAGTAAGCAATACCTGAAGAACTGGTACCAAGAAAAGAAGGAATTTTATTCGTGCCAAGGATCAGCGGCAGCGGTTTATCTGAAATTCCAATAAGCAGAGCTGGCAATTGAATCAGCCCGCCGCCACCGACCATGGCATCGACAAAACCAGCAAAGCCAGCGGCCAAGCCTAAAAATATTGCGGTCGATAGGGACATTAAGAGGCAGTGACTACCGCAAGAATGTCCGAAACTGCGCTAGCTAATTCAACTTCAGTCTTCGTCGCGCTCTTGCGATTTCGGAGTTCAACTTTTCCATCCGCCAACGCTTTTCCGACAATAACAATGAAAGGAATCCCGATTAGTTCGGCATCTTTAAATTTCACGCCCGGGCTGGCATCGCGGCGATCATCTAACATGACCCGCATTCCTTGGGCTTCCAATTCTTTAGCCAAAGTTTCAGCGGTATCGAAAGGCAAGTCCTCTTTACCCGTAGCCACGATGTGAATATCAGCAGGTGCAACTTCACGTGGCCAGCAGAGACCAATTTCATCATGGGTTTGTTCCGCGATGGCAGCAACGGCTCGCGAGACTCCGATGCCATAAGAACCCATGGTGACGACTTGGGATTTTCCATCTTTATCTAGGACGGTGAAGTCCAAGGCTTGGGCATACTTGCGTCCCAATTGAAAAATATGCCCGATCTCAATGGCACGATCAATTACTACAGGTGTAGCGCAATTTGGGCAGGTATCTCCGGCGCGGACTTCTGCCGATTCCACAAATTTTTCAATGGTGAAATCCCGACCATGTGTAACAAAACGAACGTGTTTATCTTTTTCATTGGCACCAGTGATCCAATGGGAACCCATAACGACTCGTGGATCGGCGAATAAGCGCAACCCTAATTTTGCGGCAGCCTGTGGACCAACGTATCCCTTGACCAGACCAGGATTCTTAGCAAAATCGGCATCCTCAAAGAGGCGGATATCTTGAACGCCAGGCAGATTTGCTTGTAGTCGCTTCAGGTCAACTTCGCGATCTCCGGGAACTAAAACTGAGATTGCTTCGCCATCGGCCATGAGCAGAACGTTCTTGAGCGTGTCGGAAGCTTGATATGGGCCACCAAATTTCTCATTAAGGAGCTCGACCAATGAATCAATGGTTGGCGTATTTGGTGAATCAAATATTTCCATTGCAGCTGGAGTTTGACCCGAATATGCAGGCACAGAGGTAACCATCGCTTCAACATTCGCTGCATAACCGCACTTTTCGCAGAGGACATAAGTGTCTTCTCCGGTAGGACAAGGCGCCAAAAATTCTTCGGATCGCGATCCACCCATTGCACCTGCCATAGCGGCCACGATGTTGTAATTCATCCCCAGTCGATTAAAAGTCTTTATATAAGCCTGGCGGTGTTTTTCGTAGGAAGTTGCCAGCCCCTGGTCATCTAGATCAAAGGAGTAGGAGTCTTTCATGACGAATTCTCGACCCCGAATAATTCCGCTTCGTGGTCTGGTTTCGTCGCGAAACTTATTTTGAATTTGATAGATGGAAAGTGGCAAATCTTTATAGGAAGAGAATTCACCTTTAACCATAAGGGTGAACATCTCCTCATGGGTTGGTCCTAAGAGATAGTCATTTCCGCGACGATCCTTCAAACGGAACAGGTCCGGACCGTATTCACTCCAACGGTTGGTTTGCTCATATGGTTCACGAGGCAAGAGCGCTGGGAAATGTACTTCCTGAAAACCGGCAGCATCCATCTCTTCGCGGATGATTCGCTCGATATTTCGAAGTGTGATGTACCCCAGCGGTAACCAGGCATAAATGCCAGCGGCAACTCGTCGGACATAACCGGCTCGGACTAAGAGGCGATGACTGGCGACTTCAGCGTCAGCAGGATCATCTCGAAGGGTCCGAAGGAGGAGGGTAGACATTCGCAACATGGCGCAACCCTACCTAAATTCGTGGCGCCGTTGCCTCCATTTTTATTAATGGATATTAACGCTGGGTTCGCCGGATTCAACCCCGGCTGCTTCCATTGCCTCGGCTAAACGCATTGCTTCTTCGATCAGGGTTTCAACAATTTGTGATTCAGGTACAGTCTTGATGACTTCACCCTTTACAAAGATTTGGCCTTTTCCATTTCCACTGGCAACGCCGAGGTCGGCTTCGCGAGCTTAACCGGGACCATTTACTACACAGCCCATTACGGCCACCCGCAGCGGTACTGTCATTCCTTGCAATCCGGCTTGAACTTTTTCGGCCAAGGTATAAACATCAACTTGGGCACGACCACACGATGGACAGGAAACAATTTCAAGTTTTCGTTGGCGAAGATTCAAAGATTCTAGAATTGAAATTCCGACCTTAACTTCTTCAACGGGTGGCGCGGATAGCGAAACGCGAATTGTGTCCCCAATGCCTTCGGCGAGCAAAATTCCAAAGGCTGTCGCCGACTTTATTGTTCCTTGAAAAAATGGACCGGCTTCGGTTACGCCCAAGTGCAATGGATAGTCGCACTTGGCGGCCAAGATTCGATAAGCCTGAACCATGGTCACGGGATCGTGGTGTTTTACGGAAATCTTAATATCGGTAAAACCATGCTCTTCAAAGAGTGAGGCTTCCCAGAGTGCGGATTCGGCAAGCGCTTCTGGGGTTGCCTTTCCATACTTTGCCAAGAGTCGTGGATCCAAAGATCCGGCGTTGACGCCGATTCGAATCGGAATTCCAGCATCGCCGGCAGCCTTGGCAACCTCTTTTACCTTGTCATCAAATTGCTTAATATTTCCCGGATTTACTCGAACTGCGGCACAACCGGCATCGATCGCAGCAAATATATATTTAGGTTGGAAGTGAATATCTGCAATCACCGGGATCTGAGACTTCTTAGCAATCTGAGCTAAAGCATCGGCATCATCTTGACTTGGAACCGCGACGCGAACGATCTGACATCCGGAAGCGGTCAGCTCTGCGATCTGCTGCAAGGTGCTGTTTACGTCGGAAGTAAGAGTGGTACACATGGATTGAACGCTGACTGGGGCATCTCCGCCGACCAGAACGCTGCCGACTTTAAGCTGTCTGCTTTTACGTCGGGGCGCCAAAACTGGAGGAGGTGCGGATGGCATTCCAAGATTAACCATGAGGCTATTCTGCCTTAATTTTCTCGGGGACACACTTCTAAGCACTGGTACGAAGAAGGGCGCGAAGAAGCGGCAGAAATCAGAGATTTAAATGGATTGGATTGAAAATATCTGCAGCAAGAAGCAATAACGATAAGGACACCAGGAGAACAAAAACCACAATGGTCACCGGGGTTAATCGTTCCACATCCAAAGGTGCTGGTTTAGGTTGACCTTTTCGCCGCGCTCGAATGTTTCGAATTCCATCGGCAAATGCCAGCGCCATATGTCCACCATCTAGAGGCAGAATCGGCAGGGCATTGAAAATTCCGACAAAAATATTAAGGCTAGAAATAATGAGAATAAATGTGCCAATTCGTTCCCGAACCGAGAGCTTCTTGTCGCTGGCCGTCTGGGCTGATACTCGAGCCACACCTACGACTCCCACCAAACTGGTGGCATCTCTTTTTTCACCCATAAAAGTTTGACGGAAAAGATCTGGAATTTTGGTCGGCAAGGAAATCAGCGATGAAATACTGCTTGTGAATAACTCTTTTCCTAATGTTCCTGCGCTGACCGCAGCCTTAATCGGGTTCTGCGCCTGCAGTTTTACCTGGTTGATAACCCCAATAACACCAATATGTTTGCCATTTCGCAAAACCGAAAGTGGAGTGAGGGCGAAATTCAAGTTCTGATCGCCACGCAAAATAACAAGGTTTAATTCTTTTCCGCCCGATGCCCGGATTTGCTCCACGCTCTTGCTCCAATTATCAACCGATGTGCCATTAATGCTGACAAATCGATCCCCTGCTTTAATGCCAGCGAGTGTGGCTGGTGAGGCGGGATCTTTGGCAGTGCAACCATCCACCGATGAGGTAATGCAAGGAGCAACTTTCTCAATTATTGGGGTGACCGTATTTACGCCAATGGCAACATAGAGAAGAAAGAGTAAAAGAAATCCCAGAACGAAATGGAGGAAAGAACCAGCCCCCAGAACGACAAGTCGCTTGGGCGCAGATGCTCGAACGAAGGCCCGATCATGGTCGGCCTCAGGAAGGACTTCGCGAGTCGACATCCCAACGATTCGGCAATAGCCACCGGCGGGAATCGCCTTTAGCCCAAATTCAGTTTCGCCTCGTCGAAAGGACCAAATCCGCTTTCCAAAACCAAGGAAGAATTCGGTCACTTTCATATTAAAACTCCGGGCGGTCAGAAAGTGACCTGCCTCGTGAACCATAATGGAGAAGAGCAAGGCAACGACGAAGGCCACAACTCCTAAAAAGCTCATTGGGCTATCTTGTCAGAATTTACGTCGACTAATCTCCCTGAAAAGCGCCATGTGAAGCCGAGAATGTTCTGAGTTCGTCGCGACTGGGAGGGTGGAGAACTTGACGATAATGGTTTTGGTGGTCGGGTCGATCCAAATATATTGACCATAAATTCCGACACAGTAGATTTCCTGGTTTTCACCTTTCGTTATCCACCATTGGTTCTTGTAGGAGCCGCCCGGATGAAGCACCTGGAGATAATCCACGGATTGGACCGAATCGGATGCACCAGCAAATGTCTGTGCAATCCATGATTGCGGGAGCACTGCTTGATCCCCCACCTTCCCGCCATCCAAAATGAGCCTTCCAAAGCGAGCTAAATCTCGGGCCGTCATGGAGATGCCACCGTTGGCCAGCGAATGACCAAATTCATCCACCGTGATTGTGGAATCAGTAACCAAACCCATGGGCTGCCACAAGCGATCACTCAAGATGGTTGCATAAGAGTCGCCGCATACCTTTTCGGCAATCCAGGCTAAAAGATCGGTATTGGCGGAGCAATATTGAAATTGCTTGCCATGTTCACCAGTGCCCTGGAGGGATTGAAGAAATGGATGAATACCAGGCAGATCCCCCGAAAGTCGATGTCGCCAATTTGCAGAACGATCTTGCTGCTGAATTTCAGAGTCAGGGTCGTGATACTCCTCAGAGAAATTCAAGGCCACGGTCATATCCAGCGCATCTGAAATAGTTGCAGTTGCATAACCAGAGCTCGCCATTTCGGGAAGGTGTTCAACAATCAAATCCGTTGTAGCCAACCGCCCTTCCGCCTCTAACTGCGCATACAACAATCCCAAGATGCCTTTCGAAACTGATTGAAGTAAATGCTTGCTAGCTGAGTTCATTCCATTGTCGTAATGTTCAATGACGATCTGGTCAGATTGAACCACCAAGAGAGCATCTGTATAACTCTGTTCCAATACGGATTCGATAGATCCAATCCCAGGGACTTCAATATCGCGCCATGCTGATGAAGTAGAGATAGGCCACTGAACCGGTTGTGAACTAGCTTGAATAACCTGAGTCGTTATAAATTTTTCAACATTTTGAAATGCCCACCGATTGAGTGGGGCTTCTTGCCACATATTCAAATCAAATCCAGTCGGTAGTACCGCGATACTAGGCACCGTGGATTCGATTCGGCCAGAACCGGATTTCATGCGCAGAAGCGTTTTTGTGTACTCCTGTTGCGGATCATTAATAATGGATTGAGTATCGCCAAATTCCACAATCTGACCATCGTGCAACACCATGGTTCGGTCGCTCAAATGTGAGATGACATCCAAATCGTGAGAAATAAGAAGATAACTCAGTGAAAACTCGGATCGCAAATCCGAAAGCAAATTCAAGATCTGGGCTTGCACTGATAAATCCAAAGATGAGGTCGGTTCATCCAGAAGCAATATCTCCGGATTTGTGGAAATGGCTCTAGCAATTGCCACTCGCTGGCATTGACCACCGGAAAGTTCGTGCGGACGGCGATGAAGTTGTTCCAGAGATAGCCCAACTCTGGCGGCTAAGTATTCGATACGTTCTTGGGAGTTATGCGAAAATTCTTCATGCATTCGCATGGGTTCTGCGATTAAATCTTTCACATACATCCGAGGATTGAGCGATGCGATGGGATCTTGAAATACAAAACCCATACGCTTCTTTGTCTCACGCAGATCATTGCCTGAAAGTTGGCGCAATTGCTTTCCAAAGACCGAGACCGTTCCAGAAGTTACTGGGACAATTCCAAATGCGCAGCGACCCAGAGTGCTCTTTCCAGATCCAGATTCACCCACAACGCCAAGGATTTCTCCCTTACGTAAATCTAAAGATAAATCAACCAGGGCGTCGAATTCCTTCCGCTTACCAAGTCCTCTGGTTCGAAAAGTCTTCTTTACATTCTGCAGCGAAATCTGTGGTTGACTCATTGGGTCACCACCCCGCAGGCAACTTCTCGACCAGCGATAATTCGCAGAATTGGATCCTGCATGCAGCTTGATTGAACTTCATTACATCGCGTGGCGAAAGAACAGCCAACAATGGTGAGCGTATTAGCAGGGACTTGTCCGGGAATCGCGGTTAATCCACCTGGGGCCACTGAGGCGCTAGGAATAGCCCGCAATAGCCCCTTTGTATATGGGTGTTTGGGATCAGAAAGGACCAGATCTGTTTTGCCAGTTTCAACAACTCTTCCGGCATAGAGGACCGCGATGTCATCGGCGATATCTGAAACCAATCCAACATCGTGACTTATCAAAATTAAGGCAAAGCCATATTGCTTCTGCAGGTTGTAAATCAACGTCAAAATTTGGCGCGCAATGGTGGAATCCAGGGCGGTGGTC
>CAINLV010000091.1 GCA_903850565.1 uncultured Actinomycetes bacterium | reverse complement strand
CTTACTTATTAATAAGGCAATATTTAGTGATAACCAGATTCATGGCGTATTCGCTGGCGAGTGGTATCGAGTACTCACAGTTGTTCTCACTCATGCGAGCTGGTTACATATGGGATCAAATATGTTGGTCCTGTTCCAACTCGGAAATCTCGTTGAACATTTCTATGGCCGAACTCGTTATGCGTTAATTTTGATTCTCTCAGCGGTTGCCGCTTCATTCACAAGTTTGTGGCTTGATCCTGTGAACCAACCTTCGGTCGGAGCTTCGGGAATGATCTTCGGGCTCTTCGGGGTCATGCTCATTTCTGGCAACAAAATGGGAGTTGATTACCGTCAGGTGATGGGTCTGCTCGCGCTAAATATTGTCTTTAGTTTCGTTCCTGGAGTTGACTGGCACGCCCACGCCGGTGGTTTTATAGGAGGGCTAGTGATTGCAGCGCTGCTACAACTAACTTTGGTTCGGCGACGACAAAACTAACGTCTGGCAGGAAGAAAGATCTCTCCAGAGAAACTTTGAGCAATAGCAACCCTGGCAGTGGCCATGTCAGGTAATAAACCAGCAGCGATGACCTGAACGGCGATATTTCCATAGAGTGTCGCCTCAATCGGACCCGCCTTGACGGGAACACCACAGACATTTGCAGTCAACTGATTAAGTAATCGAATTTGAGATCCTCCACCTAAAATATGGATGGCACTAATCCGCTTGCCACTAATCTCCATAATTTTATCGATAGTTTCTTTATAGGCGAGAGCTAGGCTATTTAAAATGCAGAGGGTGAACTCGGCAGGGGTTGTAGGGGGTTGCAGTTTTCGAGCTAGACACCACGAGCGAATTCGATCAGGCATCTTTCCTGGAGCAAGAAACAAAGGATCATTGGGGTCAATGGTCGTTAGAAAGAGAGGTTGGTCTTGTGCCATTGCTAAAAGTTCCGGGATGGTAAATGTGCGCCCATCAGCATGCCAAGCTCGGCGACACTCCTCTAAAAGCCACATCCCAGTCACATTTTTTAGTAGCCGAACTGTATTAAATGCACCCAACTCATTGGTGAGATTGGCGGCCAGCGCTCTCTTACTTGTTATTGCAGCTCTAGTTTCAACACCAACCAATGACCATGTTCCACTCGAGATATAAACCTCTGAGTGTGGATCGACCAACGGTGTTCCCGCCACAGCGCTAGCGGTGTCGTGGGATGCGGTCGCGACCACCTTCAAACCATCTAAGACACCATGTCCTTGAATTTCACCGATAACAGCTCCAGGTTCATGTAATTCTGTAAATAAATCTCGACGTAAACCCGCTTCAACAATGAGCTCTTCATCCCAGTTCCTTGAAGAGGTGTTGAGTAATTGAGTTGTTGACGCATTTGTAATCTCAGTGGAACGAACCCCCGTGAAGAGATAATTGAGTAAATCTGGAAGTAGGAGAAAACTCTTTGCCTCACGATATTCTGCCGAATCCTTTGCCGCAACAAGCTGATACAACGTATTAAATGGTAAAAACTGAATCCCAGTCCGCTCATAGATGCGTTCACGGCCAATCAAATCCACAGTTGGAGAGAAGGTCTGATCAGTTCGAGAATCTCGATAGGAGATCACAGGTTTAATTAACTGACCTTCACTATCAAGGAATCCAAAATCAACAGCCCATGAGTCAAAAGCTATCGAAATTGGTTCGCAACGCTTCTTTGCTTCCGTAATTCCGACGACAATTTCACTATAGATGTGATCCCAATCCCACCTGCGAACTGGGCCATCGGAGATAACCTCATGATTAAACCGATGGGCAATTTCTAATGTGATCGCTTTTCCATCAAAGCGGCCAATTGCAACTCGACCGCTGGTTGCACCTAGATCAACTGCGATGAAATCAGATTTCATACGGTTACCGTAAAAAGGCTGCGGCGACGCCACCGTCAACAGGAATGTGCAATCCGGTAGTTAGAGGAAGTTCTGAAGCAGTTAATACAAAGACAGCTGCGGCGATATGTTCTGGAAGTACTTCTCGCTTTAAGATCGTGCGCTGCGCGTAATACTCTCCAAGTTTCTCTTCCTTAACTCCATAGACTGCAGCTCGTTGGGCTCCCCAACCACTTGCAAAGATTCCAGAGCCTCGTACTACGCCATCGGGATTAACTCCATTTACTCTGATCTGATAACCACCAAGTTCTGCTGCAAGGAGGCGTACTTGGTGGGCTTGATCTGCCTTTGTTGCCCCATAAGCGACGTTATTTGGGCCTGCAAAGACCGAGTTCTTGGAGGAGATATAGATGATATCCCCACCCATATTTTGGGCGATCATGGCCTTAGCGCTCTCTCTGGAAACCAAGAATGAGCCGCGAGCCATCACGTCATGTTGAACATCCCAATCGGAAACAGATGTTTCCACTAACGGCTTACTTATCGAGAGTCCCGCATTATTAACTACTAAATCAACCCCACCGAAGGCTAGAGCGCTTTGTGCAACGGCATTTACTACAGCTTCTTCGCTTGTTACATCGACGAAAACTGCGACTGCCTTATTGGGGCCACCTAACTCTTCCGCAACTTTCACGGCTGCATCAAAATCGCGATCTGCGATCACAACACAGGCACCTTCTGCCGCTAGACGTTCAGCAGTTGCCTTACCAATTCCAGAGCCACCTCCGGTAACAAGCGCGATTCTGCCCGCCAACGCCTTTGGTTTAGGGGCACGTCGAAGCTTTGCTTCTTCTAACTCCCAATACTCAATGCGGAATTTTTCAGATTCATCAATTGGTCGATAGGTGGAGACGGACTCCGCACCACGCATGACATTAATGGCGTTGATATAAAACTCTCCGGCTACACGAGCGGTCTGCTTATCTTTTCCATAAGAGAACATTCCAACGCCCGGAACCAAGATGATAAGTGGATCTGCTCCTCGAATTGCTGGCGATTGCTCCGTTGCATATTTCTCGTAATAAGCCCGATACTTTTCTCGGTAACGAGCATGTCCATCTTGGGCTTTGGCAATGATCTCTTCGACGGTAGCGCTGGCGTCAACTTCAACGACAAACGGAGAAATTTTTGTACGTAGAAAATGATCGGGGCACGAAGTACCGAGTGCTGCCAAACGGTCAAGCGCTTCACTCGAAATGAAATCAAGAACAACTTCTGAATCATTGAAATGTCCAACCATGCGGTTATCTTGTGAGGCAATTCCGCGAAGTGATGGAGCAATTGCTGCCGCTTTCGCTAGTCGCTCTTCAGAGGGTAACGCCGCACGAGAAGCTAAATTCTTGCCGAAAGGTTCCGCTTTACCGTTTTCAAGGAGAAACCTCTCTGCCTTCTCGATTGCTTGGCGGGAGCGAGATTCACACTCCTCTGAGGTAGTTCCCCAGGTTGTGAGTCCATGTCCACCGAGTACGCACCCATGGGCACCTGGATTTTCCGTGGCAATCTTCGCGATATCGAGTCCAAGTTGAAAACCTGGACGGCGCCAGTCCACCCACAGGATCTCATCACCAAAACACTTCTTAGTGAGCTCCTCTCCATCTAACGATGTGGCGAGAGCAATAATGGAATCTGGATGAAGGTGATCAACGTGGGCATATTCAACGAGCCCATGCATCGCTGTATCAATACTTGGCGCTGCCCCGCCACGACCAAAAGAACAATAGTCAAAGAGGGCAACCATCTCATCTTCGAACTCGACTCCCCGATATACATTAACAAGAGCCCTCATTCGATCTAGGTAGAGAGCGGCAAGACCTGAGGCCTTGAGGGTTCCCAGATCACCACCCGAGCCTTTTACATAGAGAACTTCGACCACTTCACCTGTGGAAGGGTCGAGAGACTCTCCCTTTGCTGAGGTATTTCCACCTGCATAATTTGTAATTTTGGGATTAGATCCCAACCGATTACTACGTGCCAAAAGATCATTTACCGCTTTGTTCTCCGACATGTTACTTATGCTCCCCAACCGGCTTGGTTTCCACCGACTCGCTCGGCGGCAATTTTCTCTGCATACCCAGATGAAGCGTATGCCTTCATAGGCTCGGGATTGATGCCGATACTCTCACGCCACTCGCGAATCAAGGGGCGCACATCTGTGTTGTATGCATCCATGAGCACCTCATGAGCACCCAACACATCACCATTATGTTGCGCAGTCCGAAGCGCCGATTGATCGACCAATACAGCTTTGGCAACCGCTTCCTGGACATTCATAATGGATCGGATCTGGCCCGGGATTTTTGCTTCAATGTTGTGGCACTGATCAAGTACAAACGAGATCGGGGTTCCTACATCAAATCCTCCACCGACATTTACCTCATGCATGATTCGGAAGAGTTGGAAAGGATCTGCGGCGCCAACAATGAGATCATCATCTGCGTAGAAACGAGAGTTGAAATCGAATGCACCGAGCTTGTTGACTCGTAGCAGGTTGGCAACGATGAATTCAATGTTGGTTCCTGGTGCATGATGACCTGTATCAACAACAACCCAAGCCTTTGGTCCCAACTCAAGGCAGTGCATTAGCGAAGTTCCCCAGTCGGGAACATCTGTCGTGTAGAAGGATGGTTCAAAGAATTTGTATTCGAGCAATAGACGTTGGTTCTCGCCAATCTTTGCATAAGTCTTCTTGAGTGACTCGGAGAGCCGCTCTTGACGCTCACGGATACTGTCTTGGCCAGGATAATTTGTTCCATCAGCGAACCAGAGTTTGAGATCTTGAGAGCCGGTGATATCCATAATTTCAATGCATTCAAGGAGGTGAGAGACGGCTTTCGCGCGGATCTTCTCATCAGGATTACATACTGAACCTAATTTGTAATCATCATCCTGGAAGGTATTTGAATTGATTGTTCCAAGAACAACACCTAGTTCCTTTGCATGGGCTGCTAGCTTTGCGTAATCCTCAACCTTGTCCCAAGGAATATGCAAGGCAACGCTAGGCGTTGAACCGGTGAACTTGTTGACTTGAGCAGCATCTGCAACTTTCTCATAAGGGTCCCGTGGAACGCCCGGTTGACCAAAGACTTTGAATCGGGTGCCAGAATTACCATAAGCCCAGGAAGGCGTCTCAATCTTGAGCCGACCCAGTACCTCATTCACTTCACTGTGACGTGACATTGTTTCTCCCTTATTTGAAGTCTCAAACGACTATCAATTCGATATCAAGAATTTCGCTTATCGCCTTAAGTTCATTCACTCTGTGCCCAATTCCAAGCGCCCAGTGGTGGGGCACACCCGTCGCGCTCCAGTCGTCGCACCACTGCCCAGGATTTTTGCCAAAGTCAACGAGTGATGTGGTGTTGCCAATTCGCAACCTTGGTCCATCGACGACTACGCCCTCTGAAGCGACAAACTGATATTTTCCATTGCGGCGTTGCGTTACCCCAAAGACTGTGACTGGCCCATGAGCAACATCGAACTCAACCGAGACCCCTGCCCCGCGTTTGCCGTGGTAGACACCTAAGCCACGCAGGATTGGTCTTCCGTTACTAATTGCAAGGTGGGCAGGCCCATCGTGACCCATCTCGACAACTCCAGAATTAAAGTTGAGAGCTTGAAATTCAGTAAAGGAACCCCCTGCACCCATTCGATCTAGCATGAGCATGCCAATCGAGGTGCGTAACTCATATTCACCAACGGCAGGAACGCCTTGCGCTGTTAGAAGAGAGCAACCAAGTATTAGCCCAGCACCTAAACGTTCATGAATTTCATCATCAAGGCCGCGGTGATAATAGGCCAGGCTCGTGATATCAAAATCTTCAACAATCTGCTCAAGTCCAACAGCCACCTTTGCTGCCCATTCTAGATCGCTCTCTCGAACGGTCTCGTGAATATCAAATATCTCCCTCGTTAATTTAAGGATCCTTGTTACTTCCTCGGGAGATACTTTCTCAACTCTCACTCGCAGGTCATCAAATTCAATTACTTCCATATGTCCACCGAAGTGGGTGGTTACCATTGTCATATCTGTAGAGACATCTAGCATGCCTGGATATAAGTGACCCATGATTCCATGACGCGAATTTTGAAGAATGCTTCGAATACTTGCTGCTTGAATCCAACTCGTTATCTTCTCCCAAGCGCGTTCCTCTTTTAAATAACCAGAAACAGATCGGAATGGAACTCCAGCGCGCTCAAAGGCATTTGCCATTTCAGGAAGAGGACAGGCACCGCAATATGCCAACCATGCACCTGTATCAAATGAATCATGATCCATCTGCTCACTCGGTTGTAAATTGATCAAAAGGACCGGTGCATTACTCCGCTGTGCAATGGGGACGATCATGGAAGAGGTCATGTAGGTGGTGAGGAAGGTGACTATGAGATCACAGCCTGCCTCTCGCAATTTCTCTGCCGCGATTGCGCCCTCTTGAGCATCTGAAATAAAACCAACGTCAACGAGCTCAAGATCAAGTGCAGAAATTCTCTGGGAAACATACTGCGCCGACTCTTTGAGCTGCGGAAGTAAATTTGGGAATTGAGGCCAATACGTTCCAAGACCGCCTGCTACTAATCCAACTTTTACTCTCTTATTGGGACGCCGAGCAGGAATTAGGCGCGAAGTGCCAACCGGATTTAAAGTCATGACCAACCTTCTTTATTAAATCGTTTCAATAATATGGATTATCATAATTTAACCAGCCGAGGTAGGTCAATACTCAAATAGGGAATCTAGATAACAATTTAGCCTCATTTTATGGAAAAAAGTGGTTGAAATCTTGAGCCATCCCTCCCTTCGATAATTGAACAAACTGCTGTATCGTTTCAATCATGTCGACAGGAATTCGCCGAGTGGCCGAAAAGGCGGGTGTCTCTTTAGGTACGGTTTCAAATGCAATTAACCGCCCAGAGATCCTTGCCCCTGAAACCCTTAAGCGAGTTCGCAAGGCGATCGATGAGCTGAAGTTCATTCCCAATGCTTCAGCCCAAACTTTAAGAGCTGGCAAAACTCGAATCCTGGGCTTAGTTGTCCCTGATATCTCCAACCCGTTCTTCACCGATCTAGCGAAGGGTGTGAATGATGCAGCTCTCTTGGCTGGGTATGTAGTCATTCTTTGTAATACCGATGAAGACTCCGAAAAAGAAGATCACTACATTGATATTCTGGCTGGCCAGAACGTTCGTGGAATATTGATTACACCAGCGCACGAGACAAATAAACGCCTCAATGAAATTTCTAAACGGGGGATTGGACTCACATTGGTGGACCGCCCATCTATAGGTGTGGACACCTGCAGCGTCGAAGTAAATGATGCCCACGGAGGTTTGTTGGCGCTGGAGCATTTATATGAGCGGGGACATAGAAAAATTATGTGTCTAACCGGCGAATCGGATATTCCGCAAGTTGCTGAACGTGAGCGAGGAATGCGCGAGGCAATCTCCCGCATATCCAAAGCCGACCGTCCAACGATTGTCACTCAGCGAATCCCTATGATGACAGCAGACAGTGCAACCACTGTGATGAGCGAACACATTGCTGAAAAAGGTTTGAATTTCACCGCAGTTATATGCGGCAATGACCTTGTAGCTTTTGGAGCAATTCGGGCAATACGAGCAGCCGGCTACTCGATCCCGGAAGATGTGAGTGTCATTGGGTATGACGATATTGATTTTGCAGCAAATGCCACCGTCCCACTTACCTCTATTGCGCAACCGAAATATCAGTTGGGATATGCAGCGGCTGAACTTGTTATATCCGAATGTGAAAATCCCGAGAAGCATGCACACCAGAAGATTCAATTCCAACCACATTTAATTGTTAGAAATTCAACAAGAAGTATTTAAGGCAAATAAAAGCGGGTTCCGAGAGATTCTCTCGGAACCCGCTTCGCAGGTTATTTTATGCTTACTTTAGAAGTTGAACTTAGCGATATTCGTCTTATCGAAGACGAATGGAGGGCCAAGCACCACTGAAGGTCCAGTTCCACCCGCAGCAGGAAGAACTGTGTAAGCACCGAGACTTCCAGCTGTGAACTTGTCACCAGCAGCGCCCGTGATTACTCCCGAGGCGATATTTGCTGCTGCATAACCAGCGAGTTGTCCCAAGTTGATTGGATTCCAAAGTTCAAATTTAGCGCAAGTGCCGTCTAGCACATACTTCTTCATTTGTGATGGCAATCCAAGACCTGTAAGAGTCAGATGCTTGAGAAGACTCTTATGGGTGTCGAGATATTGAGCTGCAGTTGAAATACCAACAGTTGTTGGAGAGATAATTCCGCGAAGGTTTGGATATGCGGAAAGTAGTCCCTGAAGAACTGTTAGTGAGGTTGCAGGATCATCGTTTCCATATACAGTTGAAACCAACTTCATATTTGGATACTTCTTGAGTTCCTTCTTCATGTAGACGATCCATGAGTTCTGGTTTGTTGCAGTTGCTGCAGCAGACAAGATTGCGATCTGTCCCTTGCTACCTATTTCCTTTGCAAGTAGGTCAACTTCGGAACTTCCGATTGTTGAAGTTACTGCCTGGTTGATGAATAGGTGATTAGGGCAAGTTACATCTGAGTCAGATGCGACGACTGCGATACCGGCTGCCACTGCCTGAGCTAGTGAAGGGCAGAGAGCCGTTGGATCATTACCAGCAATAACAATTCCAGCAGCATGTGCCTGAATTGCAGCCTGGATTGAAGGAATTTGTGCAGCAGCTGTATCAACCGTTCCGCTGCTTACAACTGCGGTGTCACCTAGAGCCTTGAGAGCTGAAGCGATGCCGCCATCTTCAAGAGTCTCGTAAGGGTTCAGGGTGTCTTTTGGAATTAGGTAGAAAGTTTGACCGCTCTTTAAAGTCCCCGCTGCCTGAGAGGCGGAGGCTCCAATGCCAGCCATGCTCGCCACCATGGCAGCAATTGCCACAAGAGGGATTGCACGATTTCTCAACTTCATCTTTGAGTTACCTTTCAACGGCTGACAGCAGTGACTATCAGCGAGTTTGGACGATCCTTTGATCGAAGTAGGCTAAGAAAACTCCCGTTATTGAAACGTGTCAATAGAATTCTAGGCGGATTTCTATTACATTTTCGTTATAGAAGCGTTAAAAGGTCGCGTCTTCGTTGACACGTTTCAATGACCGGCAATAGGCTCAGTTGAATTCAAAGCCAAGTAATTTTCTAATATCGGAAATTGGAGCGCGCCGTGCATTCCCATGAAGCCGTCCTCAAGGTTGAGCACGTATCAAAATCATTCGGGCCGGTACAAGCGCTGATTGATGGTTGCGTTGAATTGTTTCCCGGAGAAGCTCATGCACTCCTGGGTGAAAACGGTGCTGGTAAATCAACTCTCGTCAAGATTCTTGCTGGCATCTACGATGTAGATGCAGGAGAGATCATTCTTAACGGAGTCCCAGTAGAAATATCTAGCCCCCTCGCCGCACGTGCCGCCGGAATTGCCGTTATCTATCAAGAGCCAACCTTATTTCCCGATCTCTCCGTCGCTGAAAATATCTTCATGGGGAGGCAGCCACTGAGTGCTGGTCGAAGGATTGATAAGGCAGAGATGATTCGTCGAACCAGGAGCGTATTTGAAAGACTTGGCGTTGATATCTCGGCTACTCGCAAGGCTCGCGGTCTCTCCGTTGCAGATCAACAGATTGTGGAAATTGCAAAAGCCATCTCGTTTGACTCAAAGATCATCATTATGGATGAGCCAACTGCCGCTTTGACCGACGTTGAAGTTGCTCGACTATTTGAAGTTGTAAAGACTTTGCGGTCAGAAGGTTCAGCCATCATGTTTATTTCTCATAGACTTGAGGAAGTCTTTGCAATGTGCCAGAGAGTCACAATAATGCGCGACGGAAATTTTGTGCGGACCTCAACGATCGAAGAGATATCGCTTGATGAAATTATTTTTTCAATGGTGGGTCGAGATATTGTCTCGGTCTATTCTCGACACAATTCTGAACTGGGAGATTTAATCCTGGATGTCAAAGGGTTGACTCGTGCTGGCGTATTTAAAGATATAAATTTCCAGGTTCACTCCGGGGAGATCGTTGCACTTGCAGGACTTGTTGGAGCGGGCCGAACAGAAGTCGCTCGCGGAATCTTTGGAATTGATCCCATTGATGGTGGCGTGGTCACCTTTAAAGGCAAGAAGCTCAAGTCAGGCTCACCTTTGGCAGCAATGAGCGCTGGTATTGGTTTTGTTCCAGAAGATCGTCGACAACAAGGTCTTGTTATGGATATGGCGATAGACAGAAATGTGGCGCTGGCTTCTATTCATGATTTAACTCGACTGGGACTTATAAAAAGCGGATCGGAAAAATCTTTGGCCACGCGGTGGGCGAGCCAACTCCAAGTTAAATTTGGCCGCTTTTCAAATCCCGTCAAAACCCTATCCGGTGGAAATCAACAAAAAGTTGTTCTCGCAAAATGGTTGGCGAGAACCCCCAGCCTATTAATTATTGATGAGCCAACTCGTGGAATTGATATCGGAACCAAATCAGAAGTTCACAAACTCCTTTCGGAACTAGTCTCAAATGGAATAGGAATCTTAATGATCTCATCAGAGATGCCGGAAGTTCTGGGAGTTGCAGATCGGATTTTAGTAATTCACGAGGGCAGATTGTCGGCAGAATTCTCGCGGGCTGAGGCAACCGAAGCTCTCATTATGCGGGCAGCAACGGGACAAGAAAGTGTTGTTGCATAATGGGGGCTTCAATTTTCAAGAAGACCAAAAGTAGTAGTTTTCTCCTTAAAGCCTTTCAATTGCGGGAGATGGGTATCGTAATTGCGATTGTCTTGGTTTTTGGTTTAGCGCTTATCAAAAATTCCTCTTTTGCTAGCACAGCAAGTATTCAACAACTTCTCTCTGGACCTTCCGTAGTTATCCTGTTAGCTGTCGGTGAAACGCTCGTCATAATTACGAAAAATGTGGACTTATCTATCGGCTCTGTCTTGGGGCTTTCGGCCTATGTTGTTGGAGATCTTTTCGTTCATCACCAAGGGATGCCAATTTGGATTGCACTCTTGGCGGGAACGCTCGTTGGACTGCTCTGCGGTCTGATAAACGGCTTGATAGTTGCGTATGCCAGAGTCCCAGCATTGGTTGTAACCCTAGGAATGCTCTACATCATTCGTGGTGTTGATGCTCTGCTGGTTAATGGACGACAGATAGTTCCAAGTAGTATCCCGAACTCTTTTATTAATTTAGGATCGAATTCAATTCTTGGAATTCCAATTCTGACTCTTATAGCGGGAGCCGCAGTTCTCATATTTACTTACATAATGCGAACTTTCCGCCCCGCACGGGATTTTTATGCAATTGGTTCAAATACTGAGGCTGCTGTCTTAGCAGGCGTACGAGTACAAAGAAGAGTATTTACTGCCTTCCTTATAAGTGGCGCACTAGCGGGTCTTGGTGGCGCACTTTGGTTGGCCGAGTTTGCGACTGTTGGCTCAACCGCTGGAAGTGGCTACGAATTAAACGTGGTTGCTGCAGTGGTTGTTGGCGGTGTCGCCATATTTGGTGGAAGTGGAACGGTCCTTGGTGCGGCCTTCGGCGCGCTTCTACTGAACACCATTGATCAAGCCCTCGTGGCCTCTCGTGTCTCTTCCTTCTGGAACCAGGCGGTTGCCGGAGCGCTACTGCTGGTCGCCATTGCCTTTGACCGATATGTTGCCTTGAAAACTGAGCTCGCACTTCGCGTCGATAGATTTTCGAGCTCGGAGGCGAAATAAATGAGCACTTTCAAAACCCTTTTGAGCGGTCGTAGTCGCGCATTGGTGCGATGGGAATTTGGATTGGTTCTGCTTTTGATTGCAACCATGATTTTTGGCGCCAACGAATCTAAATATTTCTTAGGGTGGCAAACTTTTTTCTTCGCTGGGCTGAACTTCGGTGAGATTGCCATCATGGCTCTTCCAATGACCCTCATTATTATCACTGGTGAGATCGATCTATCAGTGGCGTCCATGCTTGGATTGTCTGCAAGTCTCTTGGGCTACCTATTTATCCATGGATGGAATATTTGGCTGGCAATGGGCATCTGCCTCATCGTCGGAATCTTGGGCGGTGCCTTGAACGGTGCGCTCATAACGATTCTTGGGCTACCCTCAATTGCGGTGACTATCGGCACCCTGACTTTATATAGAGGAATTGCGCTCATCGTGCTCGGCAGCAACACAGCACAAGGCTTCCCAGTCAGTTTCACCAAATTGAGCCTGCCGATAGCCCACACTCATATCGCTTGGGATTTTGCAATATTCATTGTTCTTGCCCTCATTTTCGGAGTTGTCCTCCACTCGACCGCCTTGGGACGCTCAATCTTCGCAATTGGGCTGCAGCCTGAGACAGCCTTCTTCTCAGGAATCCGCGTAAAGCGCATCAAGTTCAGCCTTTATGTTGTCTCAGGCCTGATTTCTGCCTTTGCTGGACTTCTCTACACATTCCAACAATCAAGTTCTGCATCTGATACCGGGTTGGGACTTGAACTCAATGTCGTTGCTATTGCGCTCTTTGGTGGCATATCAATCTTCGGAGGCAGAGGAACGATCATTGGGGTCGTTCTAGCAGTATGTGTCTTCGGAAGCCTGCAGGCATCATTAACTGCCATTAATGTCTCTGCACAAGCTCAAAATATTGTGACTGGCTGCCTGTTGCTCGTGAGCGTTCTGCTTCCAAACTTAACTCAGAGTTTTAGCGATACTAAGCGAAAGCTTCAGAGGCGAAAGGTGGTCGGAACTTAATGACTCAAAGAATCTGTTTTCAATTACGGATCAATCCGATCCATGCTACCGAGTACAAGGAACGACATGCAGCCGTCTGGCCAGAGATGTTGGAAGCGCTCTCAAAAACCGGTTGGCGGAATTACTCACTCTTTCTGGATCCACAAGGGATGTTAATTGGCTACCTAGAGTGTGAAGACTTTGACGAGTGCGTGAGATTGATGAATGAGACAGAAATAAATGCTAAATGGCAGGCTTCAATGGCGAAGTTCTTTCTTGGCCTAGATGGCGGCGCACCAGATGGTGCCATCGTCCCACTGGAGCACATTTTTTATTTGGCGTAGTTTTAACCTAGGGAAGGTTCATCGTGCCGGACAACTTAGATCGTCAATTTCCAAATCCGAAAGATTTGGCTCCACTTCTTAAATTTCAACTCCCCACCATTCATCGCAAACAACGCCGTCTAGAGCGTGCTCTTGATATCTGGGACTTACGTGAGATCGCGAAGAAGCGCACACCTCAGGGACCATTTGATTACACAGATGGTGCAGCTGAAACAGAGGTCAGTCTCCGTCGAGCACGTCAGGCCTTTCTAGATCTATCTTTTGTGCCGAACATTTTGCAAGATGTCTCATCGGTTAATTTGAGTAGGGAGACACTCGGAAGAACTTTTGGAATGCCTGTTGGCATTGCCCCGACTGGTTTTACTCGAATGATGCAGTCCGAAGGTGAGAAAGCTGGAGCCAAAGCGGCTGCTCGCTTCGACATCCCATTTACCTTGTCGACTCTTGGCACGACTTCAATTGAGAAGGTAGTTGCCGCAGCCCCTCAAGGTGAAAATTGGTTTCAACTTTATATGTGGAAAGATCGTGAAGCGAGTATGGCCCTGGTTGAAAGGGCAAAGAGAGCGGGAGTGAAGAATTTAGTTCTTACCGTTGATGTACCTGTCTCTGGAGCGCGATTACGTGATAGTCGTAATGGATTAACAGTTCCCCCAAAACTCAGCGCTAAGACCATAATAAATGCGATACCTCGGCCAGAGTGGGTCTGGAATTTCTTAACAACGGCGCCGCTGGAATTTGCATCCATGTCGAGTTGGAACGGCACAGTGGGAGAACTCTTGGACTATATGTTTGACCCCACCATGACATTTGACGATCTCAAATGGGTCCGTGAACAGTGGGATGGGACCCTCACAATCAAAGGCATTCAAAATGTGGAAGATGCGAAGCGCTGCGTCAAGTTCGGTGTTGATGCCATCATTCTTTCTAATCACGGTGGCAGACAATTAGATCGAGCGACCGCTCCCCTTCACTTACTCGTTGATGTTAAGCGGGAGATGAAAGGTGATCTAGAAGTTCACTTAGATACGGGCATTATGCACGGCGGCGACATAGTGGCTGCCATTGCACTCGGCGCGCAGTTCACCTATATCGGACGAGCGTATTTGTATGGATTGATGGCAGGTGGACAGGAAGGCGTGGAACGAGCTCTCACCATCTTGCGAGATCAGATGACGCGCACAATGAAGCTATTAGGCGTAAAGGCGTTAGCTGAACTAGAGCCCAAACATGTCAAGCTATTAGCTACTCAAGCCGGTCTAGGTAAATTACCGCTTTAACTCTTTAGTCACGTAATTAAAAATGATTGAGATCCAACCACTCTTTAATTTCAAGAACGGATTTATGAGTTTGTGATACCCATCCGGCCATCCAAAGATAGGCATGCACCTGCCCCGGGAAGCAGGTGTACTTAACGTTGACCCCTAGATCGGCAGCCTTTTCGGCAAAGGCGCTACCTTGATCGCGCAAGGGGTCGTACTCAGCGGTTTGAATCAAAGTTGGAGGTAAATTTTTAATTGATCCTGAGAGATATGGCGAGACATATGGGTGCGAACGATCCCCATTTTCTCCAAGATAGTTGTTAATAAACCAATCCATCGCCTCCCATTCCAACAGGTAACCAGAGGCATATGTTGTAGCGCTTTGGTATTCATTAAATACATCGAGGACCGGGTAGAGAAGAATCTGAAATGCCGGCGCAGCAAGGCCATTGTCTATTGTGAAAAGTGAGACAGCTGCAGCAAGGTTGCCTCCTGCGCTATCACCTCCAATACCGATTCGAGTGGGATCAATTCCAAACCGCTCCGCGTTTTCTCGCACCCAAGCAAGAGTGGCTAAAGAATCTTGTAGTGGAATTGGGAAGCGATGCTCAGGTGACTTTTGATAGTTAGGCGCGATAACAATTGTTTCAGTCAGGTGGGCAAGCAACCGATGAGGCGTATCCGCCAACTCAATATTGTTGGATGTCCACCCACTGCCATGTAAGAAAATCAGCGCTCGCAAAGGCCTCGCAGATGTGGTCTTAGGAATATAAATTCGGACTGGGATATCGGCGGTAGGGGTAGTAACAAATTCATGAAGAACCTTCTCAACTGGTGCGGGTTCTCCTTGGTACTTCTTCCACTGATATGCCTCACTACGAAAGAGTGGGGGCGTGGTTTGCGCCAGGGGGGTACTGGGAGCAAGTGCGAAGTCGGCTAAAAAGGCTGCAACCGCAGGATCGAGTTCTGTCATGAAATCTCTCCCTTCAGGTAGGTGGCGCAGGTAGCCGAAGGTTAGAGTACCTGGCAACGACTCGCCTCTGAAAGTTAGATTGCGGGAATAATCCCACCCCCGACTCTGTTACCTGATCAACTCCTAACTTGAGCCATGTCGACTCAATCTTTTGACAGGCAAGGACTCAAGGGCGAGAATTCAGTCAGGCCCAGACGTAAATCGGGCAGGAGCCCCTTCTGGGGCGTATGAGAGGGAGATTAAGAATGGCTAGAGCCGTAGGAATTGATTTAGGCACAACAAATAGCTGCGTGAGCGTGCTGGAGGGTGGCGAACCCACCGTTATTGCCAACGCTGAAGGCGCCCGAACAACCCCATCGATCGTTGCCTTCGCTAAAAATGGCGAGGTTTTGGTCGGCGAGGTGGCAAAACGTCAATCTGTCACAAATGTGGATCGGACGATCCGTTCCGTAAAGCGTCATATGGGAACGTCATGGACCCAAGAGATTGATGGCAAGAAGTACACCCCACAAGAAATTTCAGCACGTATCTTGATGAAGCTAAAGCGCGATGCAGAGTCCTATCTCGGTGACACCGTCTCTGACGCTGTTATTACGGTCCCGGCTTACTTCGATGATGCACAGCGCCAGGCTACAAAAGAGGCTGGTGAGATCGCCGGACTCAACGTCTTGCGTATCGTCAACGAGCCAACCGCCGCCGCCTTTGCATATGGTTTTGATAAGGGCGATAAGGAACAGACCATCTTGGTCTTCGACCTTGGTGGCGGAACCTTCGACGTTTCACTCCTTGAAATGGGAGAAGGCGTTATTGAAGTTAAGGCAACCAATGGAGATAACCATCTCGGTGGAGACGACTGGGATCAG
This sequence comes from uncultured Actinomycetes bacterium, assembly GCA_903850565.1. GTDB lineage: Bacteria > Actinomycetota > Actinomycetes > Nanopelagicales > Nanopelagicaceae > CAIMZW01. Next base: position 359 of record CAINLV010000091.1, on the reverse strand, counting down.
GCTCTGATCGATCACCTCGTTGCTACATTTAAAAAGTCAAACGGCATCGACCTGACAAAGGACAAGATGGCGATGCAGCGCGTTCGTGAAGCTGCTGAGAAAGCGAAGATCGAACTTTCATCATCTGCCCAAACATCAATCAACCTTCCATACATCACGGTCGATGCTGAGAAGAATCCACTCTTCTTGGACGAGACAATTACGCGGGCACAGTTCCAGAGCATGACCGCGGATTTACTTGCACGATGCAAGGCTCCATTCCAGACTGTTCTCAAGGACGCTGGAATTCCGATCGCCGATATCGATCATGTTGTACTTGTCGGTGGATCAACCCGTATGCCTGCTGTCGTTGATTTGGT
>CAINLV010000090.1 GCA_903850565.1 uncultured Actinomycetes bacterium | reverse complement strand
CCATCAGGCGAAAACTTCGCAAACATCAATGTGGACGGTGCTACGTCGCCCCCCAGCTTCTTCAGCTCCCGAGTTGCAACATCCAAAACCCAGTAATCCCCACGCGTGTTGAGCCGCCAGACGCGTCGACTGTTCGTATAGATCAAAAGCTTTGACTCATCAGCCGAAATCGCAAACCCATCAACCGAGAGCGGTTTTGACTCCCCAGGCGGAATGAACGCACTGGCTGGGACCACAACCACCTCGGTACCGCTGGCCGCATCGACACGAACCAACGCCTGGCCTTCACCCGCTGCTTTCGATCCTTTCAGAGCAAAGTAAGCCGCCCCCAATTTGCTCCAGGTGATCGCGCCAAGTTTTTCCTCCTGGAACTCCTCCGCCGAGAAGATGCGTTCCACTGTCAACTGGCGAGATGAATCGTTGGGTATCATGGGGACTTTGCCTGCCTGTGCGTCTTGTTGAGAATCGGTCGTCACGACTTGCTGACCGCAGCGTGCGGGAGATGCTGCGGTTACGTCGATAATGTCGTCGTTCTGCGACAAGCCCACCGCTACGAAGACGAGTCGAATGATTGTCAGCAGATTCATCAAAGACTTTCCAGAGGTGCCGTCGACGTCATGTGATGCGAATGACCGCGTCACCGCGATTCTATCGAACAACCGCACCAGTCCGCCAACATTGGGCGACGCACAACAGGATCGGCCGTTGCAAAACTTCAGTACAATGGAAAGAAAAGAATATTCTTTCCCGATTTCCGACTCTTAAACGATTCCAATGATCGAAAAACGGTCTTACAGCAGGAATTTGGCCTTGATCACATCCGCTCAGCAACGCCGACCACCCTAGGGAGTATTTCCAGACAAGCCAGCGCCCTGGTTCTATGATCGCAACTTCGACGTTCTGCGAGCCCCTGAAGATCGATGTCGCTTAAACTCATACTCAAAATGAAATTGGCAGCTTCAATTGCGTCTATCTTTGGTGGCGATTCAGAAGGTTGAAAGTCACAACAAACCCAGACTGACAAGAATTTAAAGTTTCCGTTCGGTTCGTTTTGAATAGTTTTAAACACTACACATGGAGCCACTTTCATGCCTGCGGATATTGATCGAGACGAAATTATTAGAGACTGCAATAATCGTGGCGACGATGCCGTACGAGGAGCGGACGCAGAAGGGGCTATATTAAACCACGATCTCGCTGATGAATGTCAAAACTGAAAATCGGCGTTTCTTTGGACGCTGGTTCGGCCTCGTTTTGACTATTCTCATGAGCACCGTCCAAACGTTAAGAAACAAAACACGTTTTTGCATTGAAATGCGATATGTGTTTTGCAATTATGTTGTCGTTGTTTTTAGTTTGACAGAGGCCACGGATCTGACGAGTAAAAGTCGGGGGATCGACATTCCCGGCTCGCCTGGATTTCCGGACAGCTCAGCCTGACGACAACAACAACTGATCTTTGACAACTGGAATAAACCGAATGCGTGTCAATTCTCCGTTCTTACAAGGTGGAGGGGCGGGGTTCGTTTGTTGGCCTGGCAGCATCGCAGTCTTTTTCGTCCTTTCGCGATCCGCTTCAGTCCGCCGAACGGCGATTTGCCGTCGGGGCATGGGGATTTACGGGGAAACGAACCACGAAAACACGAAAGTTCGAAAGCACGAAGAAGTTAAGAGAGTGCGGGAAAAAAGTTGTTTAACAAAAGGGAACGAAAGTCGCGAGGCTCGAACTCGCTCGAACTCGCGCGAACTTGTTTGTGACGGAAAGATGACATAAAGCCTAGGAATTACGAGGAATGGTCGAAGTCGCGCGAACTCGCTCGAACTTTTCAATCAAAAATTGTGGGGAGCCAATTTCCGATGTAGAACGGAAGAAAAGATTTTTGAAACGGAGACCGGCAAGAAAAAAGTTAGCAAAGTTGGCCAACTTCAAATCTGCAAAAGAGCCTATAAAAAAGGAACTTGGCCAACTTGGTCAACGTTTTTGCGAACTCTGTATGAGACTGAAGCTTCTGAAATGTGAAGAGTTTTGGAACACTCATCTACACTAATCTGCACTCATGGAGGAGAAGAGGAGACCTTCGGTCGAATCCCTGTGCGGGGGGCGGGAGACCCGGGCACAACGTTGACCCGCGCACAAGGAGGCGAATGAAGAGTCCGAGGGCTAACGCACCCCGGCTCACCTGGAATCGCTTTCTAGCAAAACGATCATGTTGGAAGGAATTGCGGCGTTGACTCGGTTT
>CAINLV010000089.1 GCA_903850565.1 uncultured Actinomycetes bacterium | reverse complement strand
CATGCAGCTTGTCGCGCTGCGCCACGGGCCACATATTCACCAGGTTCTGGCAATAACACTTCAGCGCCGAAGAGCGAAGAAGCAATGGGACCAACGGCAATATTTTTGGCGGCCCCTCCGATCAAAATGATTCGATTAATAGCAACACCGGCATTTCGCAGCGAATGAACCGCATCTGCCAGTCCGCCTAACATTCCTTCGACCATGGCTCGGGCGATGTTGGCTGGGGTGGCATTGCTTAGGGTCATTCCCGATAGCACGCCCTGGGCATTTGGTCGGTTAGGAGTGCGCTCGCCTTCGAAATAGGGAAGCAAGGTCAACCCATGGGCGCCAGGTTGAGCTTGTAGCGCCAGCGCTCCCACTTCATCAAGGTTTACCCCAAGAATTCGACTGGCGGCATCCATAATTCGGGCAGCATTGAGCGTGCAGACCAAAGGCAAGAAGATTCCCGTTGCATCGGCAAAGCCAGCGATTTCGCCTTGACTGTCATGAGTAGGTGTGGCGGAAACGGCAAATGCCGTTCCACTAGTTCCTAAGGAAACAACCACATCACCTGGCTCGGCCGAAATCCCTAAGGCGGCGGCCGCATTGTCGCCAGCACCGGCCGCGATCAAAATTCCCCCGGTGGTCTTGCCCCCGAAATCGTGGGGATCGATGATCCGCGGCAGCGAGATTGTGCGATCGGAGCGAAGGGCTAAAGCGAGAAGATCGTGGCGATACTGATTAGTTACTGAATCGAAATACCCGGTTCCGGAAGCGTCGCTTCGATCGGTGAAAATTTCCCCAATGTCGGTTCCACCAGCTAATTTCCAGGAGAGCCAATCATGAGGCAGAGCAAGGCCGGCAATCTCTTGAGCAATGGCAGGCTCGTGATCGCTCACCCAGCGAACTTTTGCAGCGGTGAAGGAGGCCACCAACACTGAGCCAACGGCATCGGCCATGGCTTGCTCGCCACCAAATTCGCGGTTGAGGTCGGCTGCCGCTTCGGCCGATCGGGTGTCATTCCAGAGCAGGGCCGGTCGAAGGACTTCTCCAGAAGAATCTAGGGCAACCAAGCCATGTTGCTGACCTGCAATGGATATCGCCGAGACATCGGCAATTCCACCGGCATCGTCAATCGCTTCTTGGAGGGCAACCCGCCACTTTTCAGGATGTACTTCGGTGCCTTCTGGGTGGGTCGCTCGACCTTGGCGAACCAGTTTTCCGGAATTCGCCTCGTGAATCTGGATCTTTACCGATTGGGTCGATGAGTCAACACCTGCAACGAAGTCCATAGGCGAAGGGTAGACTTATTCCGTCATCGTTGACCTTCATTTATCTCTTTTTTTCAATTTCTGATCTGGAGTTCATTATGCGTATTGGTGTCCTCACCGGCGGCGGCGACTGCCCTGGCTTGAATGCAGTTATCCGTGCAGTAGTCCGCAAGGGCGTAAAAGAGTATGGCTATGAATTTGTCGGTTTTCGGGATGGCTGGAAAGGCCCCCTCGAAGGTCTAACTATGCCGCTGGATTTAGCAGCGACCCGAGGAATTTTGCCTCGCGGTGGAACAATTTTGGGATCTTCCCGAACCAACCCTTTTAAAATTGAAAACGGCGTCGAGCGCATCAAAGAGAATCTCGCCGCTATGAATATCGATGCTCTGATCGCCATCGGTGGCGAGGACACATTGGGCGTTGCCACAAAGTTGGATTCCCTAGGAGTCAAAGTTGTTGGCGTTCCAAAGACAATTGATAACGATCTCAACAACACCGATTACACCTTTGGATTTGATACCTCGGTCAACATTGCTGTTGAGGCCATCGACCGACTTCATACCACTGCTGAGTCCCATCACCGGGCCCTCATCGTTGAGGTTATGGGTCGACATGCTGGTTGGATTGCGCTCCACGCAGGTATCGCTGGCGGCGCCGCCTGTATTTTAATTCCAGAGATCAAGTTCTCGGTAGATCAGGTCTGCAAGTGGGTGGAATCTCGCTTTGAGTCCTCCTACGCCCCGATCATCGTGATCGCCGAAGGTGCCATTCCTCAAGATGGAGATATGAAGACCAAAGACCAGACCTTGGATTCATTCGGACATGTGAAATTATCTGGAATTGGCGAATGGCTTGCCGGCCAAATTGAAGAAAAGACCGGAAAAGAGGCCAGAACTTCAGTTCTTGGCCATATTCAACGCGGTGGAACACCCACAGCTTTTGACCGAGTTCTAGCCACTCGGTTTGGTCTATCTGCCATCACTGCAGTTCACGAAGGTGACTGGGGCAAGATGGTTGCCCTTCACGGCACCAACATTGAACGCGTTCCATTGGCTTCTGCCACAGATCACTTAAAATTAGTCGATCCTTCCCTCTATGCAGAAGCGGAGATTTTCTTCGGGTAATTACTCGCCACCTTGGCCAGTTCTATCCCTACGATTACAACTATGCTGATTAACGAAGCGCGTAACGAACCGAAAGCCTCGGTCGTCGATATCGATTCCCTCTTTACCCCTGGCCTGGTGGCTGCCCAACAGCCACATTGGCCGGGTGGAAACGATGGCGATGCCATCAAGAGCGCCGTCAATACGTTGAAGAAGTTGCCTCCGCTGGTATTTGCTGGCGAATGCGACAATTTGAAAGCCCGGATTGCGCAAGCTGCTGATGGAAAAGCTTTTTGGTTACAAGGTGGCGATTGCGCCGAAACTTTTGTGGCTGCAACTGCAGATTCGATTCGCAATCGGATCAAGACCATTTTGCAGATGGCCGCAGTCTTGCAATATTTTGCTAGCCTGCCGGTGATCAAGGTTGGTCGAATGGCCGGACAATTTGCCAAGCCGCGTAGCAATGACAATGAAACCCGCGGAGAAATTACCCTTCCCGCATACCGTGGCGATGCCGTCAATGATTTGGAATTCACTCTCCAAGCGCGTACTCCCAATCCCGATCGTTTGATTCAGGTGTACAACACTTCGGCGGCAACTTTGAATTTAGTTCGAGCGTTCACTCAAGGCGGTTTCGCCGACTTACGCCAAGTGCACGAATGGAATAAAGGATTTATCAACGATCCTCGATACAGCGCTCGCTACGAGCAGATGGCCAATGAAATTGGTCGTGCTCTGGAATTTATGGCCTCAGCAGGAGTAGATCCTGAAGCATTTAAAACCGTGGATTTCTATTCCAGCCACGAAGCCCTTATTTTGGAATATGAAAAGGCGTTAACTCGGATCGATTCCCGAACCCAACTTCCTTACGATGTTTCTGCGCACTTTCTCTGGATCGGTGAGCGCACCCGCCAACTCGATGGCGCCCATATGGAGTTTGCTTCAAAGATTCGAAATCCAATTGGTATCAAACTTGGACCAAAGAGCACTCCAGAAGATGCGCTGGCGATGATTGCCAAGCTCAACCCAAGTAATGAACCAGGCCGACTTACCTTCATCACTCGTATGGGTGCGGGCGTGATTCGGGAAAAATTGCCGGCTTTAGTGGAGGCAGTAACTGCGTCAGGGGCAAAAGTTCTCTGGGTATGTGACCCTATGCATGGCAATACCTACGAAGCTCCAAGCGGCTATAAGACGCGTAGATTTGAAGATGTCACGGATGAAGTTCGTGGCTTTTTCGAAGTACATAAGAAGTTGGGAACACATCCGGGTGGCGTTCATATCGAACTCACTGGCGATGATGTCACAGAGTGCGTCGGTGGTGGCGAGCAAATCTCTCATGACGACCTTGCCATGAGATATGAAACCGCGTGCGATCCACGCCTCAACCACACCCAATCTTTAGAGTTGGCTTTTCTAGTAGCCGAGATGCTTCGCGATCGTTAATGCAGATTTCGGTTTACGTTAAACCCGGTTCATCCAGGAATCGGGTTGGCGGAAGCCATGATGAGCGTTTAGTTGTAGCAGTTACCGCTGCCGCCGTAGATGGCGCGGCAAATTCTGCCGTTGTAGCAGCACTTTCAGACGCGCTCAATACCCCAAAGCGCAACATCCGCATTAAGTCCGGACTCACGGGAAAAAGGAAAATCGTAGAAGTTGATGGAGATTTTCAAGAAGTTATTTCGCAACTACTGAAAGAGCATTAGAATCTGACAATGCTTCAGAGGGCCTCATTCAAAACACCTATAGGAACTCTCTACCTGATTAGCGATGAACATATTTTGCTGGCGGCTGGGTTTAGAAGTTTTGAGGACCTAATGGAACGAATGGATCCAGAAGACTCCGCTAAGAAAATAACGGTAGTGAAAAATATTCCAATCATTAGTGACCTGGTTACTGATTATTTTGATGGCGACCTTGCTGCCTTTGGTGGAATCCAAGTGCGACAACCAGGGGCAGATTTTTCGCAGGCGGTCTGGAAGGCTATGCGCAAAATTCCGGTTGGCAAGACCATGTCCTATGCCGAAATCGCAAAACGTGCCGGATCACCTGATGCGGTGCGCGCTGCCGGAAGTGCCTGCGCCCGAAATCTCATTGCTCCAATTGTTCCGTGCCACAGAGTTGTTAAATCTGGGGGAGCGCTAGGAAATTATGGTTATGGTCTTGAATCTAAAGAGTGGTTACTTCGCCACGAGGGTGCGTTGAAGTAAATCACTAACTATTGAAGCCGTTCTTTCAATATCGGAATCTGAAATATCTAGGTGGGTCACAAATCGTAGGATTTTTGGTCCTAGAACACTGGCCGCAATTCCGTTTTCTTTCAAAAGTGCATTGAATTCT
>CAINLV010000088.1 GCA_903850565.1 uncultured Actinomycetes bacterium | reverse complement strand
CTATCAAATTTAAATCAAGAAAAGCTTGTACAAAATTTCTTCCACCTTCGATCAATATCATCGGGCCAAAGTTTTTCTGTATATAGGTGACGACTTGCGAGAGCGAGAGATGAGTATCTTGCTCAGGAAGAACAATCGCCTGGGAATTCGTGGCCAGAAGCTGTGATAGTTGTGGGTCAGCGGCAATATTGCTCCGAGAAATAATGACCAGCGGAAGCGGTGTTTTCCCATAGGGCTCTTTCCTAGCGCTCTCTCCGCCGATCAAGATGGCATCAACGCCAGATCTGATTTCGTGGAAGCGGGAACGATCGGCCCCAGAGCTCAACCCTGCCGATTTTCCGCCGGAAGTTGTAGAACCATCGGAGCCAAAGAGAATATTGGCTTTCACCCACGGCAGGTTGTGGGAAGGGTTTGATTCAGACACAAGGCGACTGTAAAGGGTCGGTCCTGTCAGTGGGCGGATTTACTATCACAGCATGATCATTGATTGTGATACCTGCACTCAGCGCGAGATCGCCTGTGGCGATTGCGTCGTCTCGGTCCTGCTCACCATTACGCCATCACCTGCCCAGGTAGCCCCAGAGGTATCGGAAGCAGGCCAAGCCGCTATTTCAGCTTTAGCTGCGCAAGGGCTGGTTCCGCCGCTGCAGTACCTTCGACAGGCGTAACGAGCCCGCTTTAGCGCGTATTTGCAAGTGATCGGCAATAGATTCACAGCCTCAAAGCATCGTTCTGGCTTGAACTATTGGGTTGGCTCTGGTTAGCCTTGAGCAGATGAGACGCCTTCTAGTGGTCAGATTTGTAACTATTACTCTGATGGTGGCAGGCGCACTTTCGTCGGCACTATCGGTAGCTACGGCGGCCCCCAACCTCAACCAAGTTCAAGCCCAGATTCGCTCGCTCCAAGAGCAGGCGGCCGCTGCCGGAGAGGCAGCTCAGCAGGCCCAAGTTCAACTCAATACCCTTAATCGCACTTTGGCCACTGTCCAACAAGCTGCATCTCAGCAGTCGGCCACGGTTGAATCCCTGAAAAAGTCTCTAGGTGCAATTGCCGCCGATCAATATAAATCTGGCGGAATGAGCCAGAGTATGGAGTTGCTCTTCTCTTCCAACCCTTCGCTCTATCTTTCTGCCGCTGGTTCACTGGAATCGGTTACGCGAAAGAAAGCCATTCAACTTCGAAAATACTCGCTCGCAAAACAACGTTTAAATGCAACATCAGTAACAGTCAATGACAAATTGGCTCTAGTGAAGGCGGCGCAACGGCAATTCATCGCCCAGAAAGCTGCTGCCCAAGCAAAATTGGTTCAGGCTCAAAAATTATTAAATAAATTGTCGAAAGCAGAACGTGCTCGGTTGGCGGCTTTGATTAACAATCAGGAGAATGCCGATCAAAAGCAGTCGAGCAAGTTGGCATTGGCTGCGAATATTGGTTCAGGTCGTGGCGCCGTGGCATTGAGATTTTCTATCAAGCAAATCGGTGATCGATATGTCTTTGGCGCGGCCGGGCCGGTTTATTGGGATTGCTCTGGATTGACGATGAAAGCCTTTGGTGCCGGCGGAGTTTCACTCCCACATTCAGCCGCGGCTCAATTTGGTTATGGCAAGTACATTCCTTATAGCAAATTGAAACCCGGCGATCTAGTTTTCTTTGGACACCCGATCTCTCACGTTGGAATTTATCTGGGTGGTGGCCGCATGGTCCACGCGCCACATCCAGGTGCGCGAGTAAAGGTCGCAAGTTTTGGAATGCGCTTTGGTAGTTTGAGTTATGTCGGCGCGCGGAGAATCTAAGGCCCGACCGCTCTTACTGGTTACCAATGATCTAGGTCCAAGAGCCGGCGGAATTGAAACGTTCATCTTGGGATTGCTTATGGAGATTTCTCACCATGGAATCCCCGGCGATCAAATAGTTATCTACACCTCGTCACAACCTGGCGACCGGGCTTTCGATCAAGAACTTTTCGATAAGCATGGCATCGTGGTTATTCGGGACCGGGCCAAGATTTTGCTCCCTACTCCTCGTGTTAATCGAGACGTGATCAAGGTAATGCGTACTTACAAGAGCCAGATTGTCTGGTTCGGAGCCGCGGCACCATTGGGTTGGATGTCGGGGGCGCTGCGACGTGCCGGTGTGGAAAGAATCGTGACACTTTCACATGGGCATGAAGTGTGGTGGTCGAAGGTATTTCCATTTTCTCTCATCATGAGGCGCATCGGATCCAATGTGGATGTACTTACATACTTGGGAGAGTTCACCCGAGACGCTATCCGTCCGGCTTTAGGCGATCATCCGCGATTAGTTCATATTGCACCGGGGATCGATACCGAACACTTCACTCCTGGAGTAAAGTCGCAAGAGTTGCTTGAAAGTTTCGGACTAACCGAGAAGAAAATCATTGTCTCTGTTGGTCGACTCGTACATCGAAAAGGTCAAGACCGTTTAATAGAAGCAATGCCCAAGATTCTTAAAGCGATTCCGAATGCTTACTTGCTCATGATTGGCGAAGGTCCATACAAACGGGAGCTTGAAAAGCTAGTTGCTAAACATAACTTGGCGCAGCATGTCCGCTTTGTGGGACGACTAAATTATTCGCAACTAACAGAACACATCCGGATGGGGGATGTGTTCGCCATGCCTTCGAGGTCAAGGTTCTTTGGATTGGAAGTTGAAGGTTTAGGAATTGTTTATCTAGAGGCCAGCGCCTGCGGATTGCCCGTGGTAGCGGGCCAATCTGGGGGAGCGCCTGATGCCGTCTTAGAAGGCAAGACCGGACTTGTTGTGGATGGTACGGATATCAATGAAGTCGCCCGAGCCTGCGTTGAAATATTGTCGGATTTGGATAATGCAAAAAAGATGGGTCTGGCTGGACGATCTTGGATCGAAAGTGATTGGGATTGGAAGATATGGGGAAAGCGATTTGCGGAGTTACTTCAAAAATAGGATCCCTTCTTTAGCTGCAATATCGATGGCTTGACTGCGATTCTTGACTTCCAGTTTTCGATAGAGAGAAGCCAAATGAGATTTCACTGTTGCTTCACTCAAGAACAGAAGTGACCCTACTTCGCGAGCAGTCATTCCACTGGGCAGCAATTCCAATATCTCCCGTTCTCTAGCCGTGAGTTGAAAATCCCGGCCCTTCTTCGGATTTATCGTGGTTGAATTCAGAAAGCGAAGCGGTTGCAAGATAGCGTGTTTTAGCGCTTTGATGAGTTCTGTAATGGGAGAACTTTTCAAGACATATGCACTTGCTCCGGAAAGGCGAGCACGTTCTAATTCGCTGGGATCTTCTTCCATCGTCAAAATAATGATGGGAACTGAAATCTTCATTTTTCGAATAATTTCTGTAAGTACGTGCCCCGAGCCATCTGGAAGATTTAGATCGAGCACCACGACGTCGAAATTCGCCTTCGCTAACAGAACTTTTGCTTCATTGATCGAAGCAGCTTCTGCGCAAATAGCGAATTCAGTTCCAGCGAATGCGCTTCTAATCCCATAACGAATAAGCGCATGGTCTTCGACTAATAGAACCTGCTTGGGACCAGTCATTCGCCGGCCCACCTAATTGCAATACTGGTGCCATCGGCATTATGTGTTACCTCTAAAACTGCACCCATCTGCTTGGCTCGCTCATCAATACCCACCATTCCCCAACGGGATTCTTGGGGAGGATTCCAATTTGTACCGTTATCGGAAAATTGAAAAAGGTGGTTCTGGTAGCGAATTTCAATCGCAGTCGCTGAAGCGTGGGTGAGCGCATTGTTAGCTGCCTCCTGGATGATGCGAAGCAGGTTGAACTGATGTTTGGTGGGAATATCTGTGTTGATATTTACTGACCAGCTGATGTCACTGTCGCCAAGAACAAATCGCAAAATTGATTCCGCCTGATCGGCAAACGTTCGACGCTCTTCTTGCCGTAACTCAAAGATTTCATTGCGAACGCTTTCACTTAATTGCGTTACTCCAAAGCGCAATTGCCGCAACGAGTTTCGGACATCTTCGGGAGTAGCGTTTCGGCCGATTATTTCATCGAGTCGATAGCCTAGAAAGGCGATTTCTTGCGCGATTCCATCGTGGATTTCTCGCGCAATCCGCAGCCTTTCTTCGGCGACCGATTCCATTGTTACATCTTTATTGAAATAGCGAATCGATCTCAGCGGCAAATTCGGCTGCTACAACATGTCGCTTTACCGAAAGTTTGGCGGTGAGCTGACCACCTGCGATGGTGAAATCAACGGGCAGAATTGCAAATTTGCGGATTGATTCTGCGCGACTGACTGCCTTGTTGGCTTCATCAATTGCAGTTTGAATTACTGAATTTAAAGTGGAGTCGTGAATGAGCGCTGCAACGGTCACATCCGTTTTCTTGTTGGCGTTTGCCCATGCTTTGACGGCATCGGCATCTAGCGTTACCAGTGCGGCAATAAACGGTTTGTTATCGCCTACGACCATGCATTGGCTCACCAATGGATGTGATCGGACACGATCCTCCAGGACCGCAGGGGCTACATTTTTTCCACTCGAGGTAACTATCAATTCTTTCTTGCGACCTACGATGAATAGGTAACCATCGTCATCTAGCGTGCCTAAATCTCCACTGTGGAAGTAGCCATCAGCGTTGAGAGATTCGGCATTGGCAGCGGGATTGTTCCAATATCCGCGCATAACGATTGCCCCTTTGATCAAGACCTCACCATCTGCAGCAATTTTGATAGTGGTTCCAGGAATTGGACGACCTACCGAACCAACGCGATGTGTTGTAGTCATGTTCAAAGTGGCGCCGGCAGTGGTTTCAGTTAATCCGTAACCTTCCAATACTCGGATTCCAGCTCCGCGATAGAAGTGGCCAAGCCTGGTTCCTAGCGGTGCTCCACCAGAGATAGCTGCTTCGACTCTTCCGCCCATACCTGCTCGAATTTTTGAATAAACAAGTTTGTCGAAGAGTGCATGTTTAACTCTCAAGCCAATTGGAATTTGTTCTGTATCCAGGGCTTGGCTGTAAGCCTCCGCAGTTGCTGCTGCCTTGCGGAAGATGGAGCCCTTACCTGCGGCATCAGCTTTTGCTTCAGCGCCGTTATAGATCTTTTCGAAGATCCGGGGGACAGCTAAAACGAACGTTGGCTTGAAACTGGCCAAATCGATTGAGAGCCTGGAGATGTCTCCGCAATGGGCTAAATGCAAGCCAGCATTGATGGCACCGATCTGAACCATTCGACCGAAGACGTGGGCGATAGGCAAGAAAAGCAATGTGGATCCGCCCGGCTTAAGGAACAAATCACTGGCGCCATTGACCACGTTGCCACATTCGGCCAAGAAGTTTCCATGCGTGAGTTCCACGCCTTTAGGTTTCCCAGTAGTGCCAGAGGTGTAAATCAGGGTAGCTAATGTCTCTGGATTGAGCGCGGTTCGACGATGGTTTATTTCATCGTCAGAGACATGCGATCCAGCGCTTATCAATTGTGAAAGCGCGTTTTCGGTGATGGTCCAGAGCCCTTTTATATTTTGGGGCAGAACTGGTTGAACCAATTCAAGCAACTGCGGGGTTTCCACAATAATGGCGCATGCACCCGAATCGGTCATGATCCAGTCGACTTGTTCGCGGCTAGAAGTTTCATAAATAGGAACAACAATTGCCCCAGCAAACCAAATGGCAAAGTCCAGAACGGTCCATTCATATCGAGTCTTAGCCATGAGGGCTACTCGATCACCAATCAGCACGCCAGCTGCAATTAAACCCTTGGCGACCGATCTGATCTCTTCTTCGAACTCTTTTGCCGTCACTGGCTGCCAGCCATCGCCTTGTGGGCGCGAAACGGTGATGCGATCTGGTTCGAACCAAGCGCGCTCAGCGATTAAATTGGTGAGGTTTCCGGCCGTCGCTGGCGGAATAATTGAAGGGACTGAATATTGATCCATTCTCTAACGCTAGCGGCTGCCTAGGTTAAATTGCTAGATCTTTGCCAGGTGCGGGTAATCTTTTCTCATGAGCGAAATATCCAGTAGTACGATCACCATCGAAGCCCCTGTCGATGAAGTTCGGGAAATTCTTTTTGACCTAGCGTCTTATCCAACCTGGTCCACTGCCATTAAAAAAGTGGAGGTTGTTTCCGCCGATGATCAAAATCGGCCGACCAAAGTCAAGATGTCTATCGATGCTGGCGTTATGCGCGATAACGTAATTCTAGATTACGACTGGTCGCAGGCCCCGGGAACACTGGCCTTCGCGCTAGATGACGCCGATTTATTAACCGAGATGTCAGGTTCTTACATCACATCCTCCGATAGCGATGGAAATGCACTGGTCGGCTACCAACTCACCGTCGGTCTCTCCATGCCAGTTCCTGCGATGATGCGAACAAAGGCAGAGAAAGCCACCATTGATTTAGCGCTTGCTCAATTGAAGAAGAAAATCGAAGGATAAATTCGTGTCGGAATTAAGTATTGGCGTTGATGTCGGAGGCACAAAAGTTTTGGGAGGGGTCGTATCTCCTTCCGGTGAAATCCTGGTCCGTTCTCGTCGAGACACCCCAAAGCAAGGTGGCTCGGCACTTACGCATACCATCGCCGAAGTAATTCACGAACTTCTTACTCAGCACAAAGTTTCTACAATTGGAATATCTGCCGCAGGGTTTGTCTCCTCAGATAGAAAAACAATGCTGGCGACACCCAACATTTCCGGATGGAATGGCATTGATCTGCAGGCGGAAATTTCTGCCCTAGTTGGGTTGCCAGTGGTTATCGAAAATGATGCCAATTCTGCCGCTTGGGGAGAAGCAGTTTACGGAGCGGGCCGTGGCGAGAACCATATGATGATGCTTACCGTTGGAACTGGAATCGGTGGCGGAGTGGTCGTTGATGGCAATTTATACCGAGGCGCCTTCGGCGTAGCAGCTGAATTTGGTCATTTGAGAGTTGTTCCGGATGGGCATCTATGTGGCTGCGGCGCACGAGGATGTTTCGAACAGTATGCATCTGGCAATGCACTCATGCGCCATGCCCGCGAATCTATAAGTGCAACCCCAGACATGGCACACAATCTTCTGGCTCGTGGCGATGGAACTGTTGCTGGACTTACTGGAAAACATATTACTGAAGCTGCGCGCGAAGGGGATGCGGTTGCTCTTGCCGCATTTAACACCACGGCTCAATGGTTAGGCGCGGGAATCGCTTCTTTGGCCATGGTTTTGGATCCAGCATGTGTAGTCATTGGTGGCGGCGTTATTGATGCCGGCGAAATTTTGTTGGCGCCAACACGAATCGCCTTGGAACGGTATTTGCCCTTTGCCGGCAAACATCCACTCCTTTCGATTATCGCCGCCCAGTTGGGCAATGACGCCGGACTTGTTGGAGTTGCCGACTTAGCCCGAAAGTAGATTGGCGATTAGTTCACTAATTTCTTTCGCTTGGGTAAACCAAACCAATCTGGCGGCGAATTTCATCCAGACTTTCCATAATAATTAACGTTTCCGAAAGCGGCAGGATGGGGCTTTCGGTAAGCCCAGCTCTGACACATCGTGCAAATTCAATGGCTTCTTCGCGCAATCCGTGGCCTTCATAATCTTTGGCGTGCTCTACGACGCCAGCTCCGCGCAAGGTCACTCGGTAAGAAGTTGGGGCATAGAAAGTTCTATCGATTTCGATTCGGCCTTCGGTCCCGGTGATGACTGCAGTGCAAGGAGATGCAGCAAGCAACGTGGTCGTCAAAACTGCATGGGCTCCGGAGTTGTACTCAAATATTGCGCTCGTCTGGGCATCGACGCCGGTAAATGCTTTGGCAGATTTTGCAGTGATTCGATCTGGCTTTCCAAGAACCATATGGGCAAAGGAAATGGGGTAGATCCCTAAATCCAAAAGTGCCCCACCGCCCAGCTCAGGATCAAACAATCGAAATTTAGGATCTTGAGTAAACCATTGGCCGTGATCGGCCTGCACGGAAATGATTTCACCGATGGCACCGGCTGCTAGAAGCGAACGAATTTGGTGCATATGCGGAAGAAATCTAGACCACATGGCTTCCATGAGCATCAACTTTTTAGATTGCGCGAAATCAATCATTGTTTTGGTTTCCTGCGCGTTTATCGCAAATGGTTTTTCGCAGAGGACGGGCTTTCCTGCTTCCAGAGCCATCAAAGTTGCCACAAGATGTCCCGGATGTGGTGTGGCTACATAAACTGCATCTACATCTGGATCACGCACTAGTTCTTCATAGCTGCCATAGGCACGCTCGATGGAACGATCGCCAGCGAACTTTTTTGCCTTGGATAGATCGCGAGATCCTGCAGCTAAAACTTTGTGGTCCGTTGCAAGTTCCAAGTCCTTGGCAAAGGCCGAAGAAATTCCGCCAGTTCCAATCAATCCCCAATGAAAAGTCATGGCGATACTTTAATTCTTCTACGGCTAATTCTTCTACGGCTAATTCTTCTACGGCTAAAGAATGGCTCCGTCGTCGATATCATCTTCAGGTCGTGCCGTTCGCCAAATATAGATCCCGATTCCGGCCATAAAACCCAGAATCCCAATCCATGGTCCAGTTCCAAAGAAGTCCAAACCGAAAATTAAGTGCAGAAAGATAAGCAGGAGTCCGCCGATGATCCCGACCAGTCCGGCTCGCTGGTATTGGTCCGGGGGCGGAATTCGGGGGTTGGGAGGCGTAAATTTCTCTGCTTCCTCATTCGCTTCAAGTTCATCTAGGTAGGTAGTTGGCTCAGAGATATCCAGGGAGAGTCCGGAGACTATCGCGGAAAATTCTGCATCGATGAGTTCTCGTTCATCTTGTTCACCATCTCTACGCAACTCGCCTGTGAGAACATCGTGGATAAACTCAATCGTTTCCTCGTTAAGTGCATCAGACTCGTAATCTAGCGAAACGTTGTGGAAAGATTTTTCAAAGATGACTTCGCGAATATCAACCGAATAAACATTGTCGATAATGGTTTCACTGCAGGCAGGATCAACCACGTGGTCATTTATTGAATATCCCACCAACAGCGGAATATCGACAAGATAGAGATCGCGTTCCACTAGTTTCCATAATGAGCGAAGGGAATTTAGTGCGCGAAGCGGAGTGCGACCGTAGCCATGGCGTGGAGAATTAGGGGCCGCTACATCACTAGGACCGCCTGGTATAGAGGGAATGAAAGTTTTGATGGCGGGTAAAAGCTTGAAAAATTTTCTGTTGTCGTAAATCGACGCATTGAGAAGGATAAGACCTTCCATTTGCGACCCATGGATTTGTGCCAGACGAAGAGCAAGCGCTCCGCCAACGGAGAATCCCGCCACGAAGACGCGATCGCACTTTCGGCGTAACTCTAGGAAATCTGCTTCCGCCGCCGAATACCAATCTTCCCAAGTGGTCGCATTGAGATCTTCCCACTTGGTTCCATGACCGGGTAGACGTGGGGCGAGAACGGTAAATCCGGCCTTATTCAACCCCTGTGCCCATGGTGTGACTGAAACGGGCGAACCGGTAAAGCCGTGAAGGACCAAAACTCCCACTTTTCCGCCAGGCAGAACCAAACTTTCCGAGTTTGGGATATCGCTCACGCTCAGATGGTGTCACAGATGGGCCAATAACCCCTAAATTATGTCCTGTAACTTTTTTGCACGCCAAGGAGCTCTAAGGAGCTCCAAGGATTTAGCAAAATCTAGATGAACAATGAATGAAGGAGGGGGAGAAGATGGCGTATCGGTTGCTCAAATCCTTTCTTATTCCTATCCTCACTTTGCTCTTTCGTCCCAAGGTCACGGGCCTTCGCAACGTTCCGCATAATGGTCCTGTCATTATTGCTTCCAACCATCTCTCTTTTAGTGATTCGATATTCATGCCATTGGTGGTTCCGCGCAAAGTCACTTTCTTAGCAAAGAGTGAATACTTCACCTCCCCTGGAATAAAAGGTTTCATTAAGAAGATGACCTTTATCGCCTTGGGCCAAGTTCCCGTAGATAGATCTGGCGGGCGTCGAAGCGAAGCGGCTCTACTCACTGGACTTTCGATTCTGGCTGCTGGTGATTGCATTGGCATTTACCCCGAAGGAACACGATCACCTGATGGTCGCCTCTATAAAGGCCGAACCGGAATTGCACGAATGGCTATCGATTCAGGCGCTGCAATTATTCCAGTTGCAATGTTTAATACCGCAGAGATTCAACCCACTGGGCAGGTTGTTCCCAAAGTTCGAAGAGTTGAAATGATTTTTGGCGAACCCATGTATTTCGAAGGTGACTCCAGCGATTTGAAATTATTGCGCGAAATCACCGATCGCATCATGAACACCATCCAAAGTCTCTCGGGCCAGGAGTACGTTGATATATATGCATCCGAGGCCAAGATTGCTATGGCCGCTCGGCGCGAAGACGATAAGGCTGACGAAAGCAACGACGAAGAGCAGTAACTAGCTCTGGTTGTAAAATTAGAGGGCGTCTAAGATTTCTTGGCGATTGAGGACATAGCGACACTGTTCGCACGAGGGCTTTGATTCAGGAATATCTCCATCGACCATCGTTATGAAATCAGTCAGGCGTTTTTCGAGCTGTCCTGGATTGCGCTCAATTGGGTACCAATTCCAACTTAACTCTAAGTGAAAACCTTGGGTTGGATTTCCACCAGGTCGCGTAGGCGACCAGACCAATAAGCCCAGCATTGAGACGGTTCGCGCCGGATCTTTTGCGGGGTTTTCTAAAGCGAATGCATACGCTTCAAGTTGAGGAGTGTAGAACTCGCTCTTATCATTATTTTTTCCTTGAAACTTGCAATCGATCACACCGAAGGTACCGTCATCAAATTCCAACAGAAGATCATATTTTCCGCGAATAGAGAAGGTGCTCTCGCGGCCATCGACGGCAATGGGAAGAGATTGCACCCAGCCACCGTGGCTATGAACTTTCCCGGTCGGGAAATCAGGGTGGATATCTTCCGATTTGCGACCAATGAAGTATCGCTCTTGCATATCGGCTAGTTCGCCCACCAACGGCATGAATAAGGGAGCCTTTACCTGATGGTTGTAGTTGAGCCAGAGACAGCGGTGGCAGCCATCCCAATTAAAGGTTAGATCGCTGGGGCTGATGTTGACTCGTCGGTTACTCATGGTGCTCTCATCTACTAAAGAGTTCGGCTATTTATTGGTTTCTAAGTCTGACGCTCTGGGCTGACAATAACAACGACCGACCTGAGCAGATTCCTGGTTAATGCAAGAGGGCAGAAATTATGGTGAAGAGACCCAACGAGATCATGACTGTGCCACCGGTAATTCGCATGCGGACCAACCGCTTTATTTCCGTAGCTAACCAATTCCGAATTGTTCCAGCTAAGAGTCCCCAGCTTCCATCACAAATAAAAGCCAAGATCGCAAAAATGGCACCCATGACTACCAACTGCGAGGTCACGTGGCCGATGCTTCGGTCCACAAATTGCGGCAGGATCGCCGCGAAGAAAACCATTCCCTTGGGGTTGAGTGCCCCGACCCAATAACCGTCACGGGCAGAGCGCCAACTTGTTGGCCGGATATCTCCCTGGGCGGTCATGTCGAGCGCATGAATCTGGCTGTGTTTGATCGCATCAATTCCCATGTAGATCAGGTAACAGCCACCGAAGAGTTGAACAGAGGTGAAAAAGAGGTGCGAGCGCTGCAAAATCGGGCCCAGGCCGAAGGCTACGACCAGAGAGAGGGTAAAGGCACCTAATACGTTGCCTGCCACGGTTGCAACCGCGGTGGCGCGCCCCCAGGCGATGGCACGAGCGATCGTGAAGAGCACGCTGGGGCCGGGGGCCAGGATGATGACCAGTGCGGCAACGAGGTATTCCCACAACCGGGTTGGAAAGACCAGATTCATAATGAGGCAGTCTAAGTCAATCGTGGCCGCAGGCGGGTTCAATTTGCCTTGACTGGATATATCCGATTAACTATCGCATGGATATATCGAATCGATACATCCACACGATACATCGAAGCGATACATCGAAGCGATATCTACAGAAAAAGTGGCTAGATCTGGCCACAACAGGCTAGAGGGGAGAAACCATGCGCTCGCGAACTGAGTCCTTGGAATTCGCTCTTCTGGGCATTCTCAGCCAGGGCCCCCTTCATGGATACGAGCTCCGAAAGCGGATGATCGCGATCTATGGTCCATTTCGAGCCCTTTCATTTTCCGTTCTCTATCCCCAGTTGCGCCGAATGTTGGAAGCGAACTTGATCGAAGAATCCCTTTCGGATTTGGGCGGACTTTCCCGCCGTTCTCGAATCGTTTATGCAATCACCGAAAAAGGGTCCAAGCAATTTTCTGATCTGACTGAAAATACCGGACCAGATTCTTGGGAAGATGACAGTTTTGAAGTGCGTTTTGCCTTCTTTGGTCCAACTCCGCAACGCAACCGCCTCCAAATTTTAGAGGGACGACATCGTCGTCTCTTAGAGAAAGCCGCAATATTGCAAAACGAATTAGAAAAATTCCCCGCAGGTATAGATCGTTACTTAGTTGAATGGCGTCGTCATTCATTGGAATCTGCTGAGCGAGAAATTGCTTGGCTCGTTGAAATGATAAACATCGAAAGGAAATCCTCGTGACTGCAACAAAAGGAGAAATCCGCGTAGCGATTATTGGCGTAGGAAACTGTGCTAACTCGCTTATTCAGGGTGTCACTTATTACAAAGATGCTGCACCAGATACTGAAATTCCAGGTCTGATGCACCCAGTACTTGGTGGTTATCACATCAGCGATGTGAAATTTGTAGCTGCCTTCGATGTAGATGCCAAAAAAGTTGGTCTAGACATGGCAGACGCTATGTGGGCCAGCGAAAATAATACGATTAAGTTTGCCGATGT
>CAINLV010000087.1 GCA_903850565.1 uncultured Actinomycetes bacterium | reverse complement strand
GCAGCGCGACAAGCTGCATGGGCGCTCTCCGGATCTGCCGCACCGACTGCATGGAACTCAGGTGATATGCAGCGATATCTAGAGGAACCAACTCCAGAAGTAATGGTGCGCTACCGCAACCTGCGCGAACAAACGCTGGGATGGTAGATAATCTCCATATGCCCGTTACTCCGGAAACCCAAAAGTTAATCGATGCCAGAGCCGCAAGCGGACTTCCTGAAGTCTGGCAAGCGCCAGTTGATGTCATTCGAAAGAACAACCACGCTGGGATTGCCGTCACCGGAACTCCTGAAGCAATATTTCGAATTGATCATCGCTTCATTCCCGGCCCAACGGCAGATCTTCCGATCAGAATTTATCGCCCAAGCGATGAACCCAATCTTCCAGCGCTGGTCTTTATCCATGGCGGTGGGTGGGTCATTGGAACTATCGATGGCAGCGAACAACTCATTCGCTCCATTGCCAATAAGGGCAACTTCATCGTGGTTGCAGTTGGTTATCAAAAAGCCCCAGAGCACCCATTCCCCACTCCCTTTGATGATTGCTACGCAACAACGGAATGGGTTTATGAAAATGCAGAAAGTTTAGGAATAAATCCCAATCACATTGGAGTCGGCGGTGTCAGCGCTGGTGCGAATTTGGCATCTGCAGTTGCCCTAAAAGCCAGAGATACCTCCGCAATTTCCTTGGCCTTTCAAATGTTGGTAGTGCCATGCAATAACGCCGAGATGCCATATCCCTCTGCCACCGAAAATGAATCTGGATATATTCTTTCGAAAAATTCCATGAGCTGGTTTTGGAAGCAATATCTACAAGATGAGAAGGATTGGGAAAACCCATATGCCGTCCCAGTCAAGGCCTCATCTTTTGCCGGGGTTGCTCCCGCAGTAATTATCACTGCCCAATATGACCCGTTGCGCGACGATGGATATGAGTATTCGCAATTGCTCTCCCAAGCCGGTGTTCCTACGATCTATCGCGAATTTCCAGGGATGATCCACGGCTTTATCTCTATGGCTTCTTCAATTCCACAGGCATTTGAAGGTCAGCAATTCCTTGCCGACCAGATTAATGCCATCCTCGATCGGTAGAAATGACTCAACATCAGAAATATCAAATCATTCGAAAACTAGAAGGTTTGGAAGTTCGACAATATCTACCTTGCGTGATTGCCGATGTGGAAATTGAGGGAGACCGAGATTCTGCACCCAATCGCGGTTTCACTTCACTCTTTCAATATATTTCCAGCAACAAAATTGCTATGACTTCCCCGGTTCTGCAGGAGGAGTTGCCCAACCATAACTGGCGCGTTTCCTTTGTTATGCCGGCTGGGTTAACCGTAGAAGAACTTCCCTTGCCAGCCAACTCCTTAGTCACCTTGAGAAATTCCGAGCTTCATACCGCCGCCGCCATCAAATTCTCCGGGAAGACAACGCAGGCTACCTTGCCTGGCCACGAAGCAACCCTGCGCGAACTCTTGGATCTCAACGGATTAGTTGCAACCGGACCAGTACGAGTAGCGCGCTTTGATCCGCCCTGGAAACCGCCCTTTGCTCGCCACAACGAAATGATAATTCCGGTAAATAGTTAACAATTATGGAGTCCGAAGGCTAAAAAATCATATATGATTTTGCTGGCTGAAAGGAGCCACGTGTCCAACGCAAATTTCAAGAGGCAGTTTCCAAAGTGGTCTGAACTTTCACCGCTTTTGAAATTTGAACTTATCCGATTTGGCGGAAGAGAAGCACGCCTGGCCAAAGCATTAACTATCTGGGACCTTCGTGCCATCGCCAAGCGACGCACCCCACAAGGCCCCTTCGATTACACCGACGGCGCCGCCGAAACTGAAGTTACCTTAGAGCGCGCCCGCCAAGCATTTTTAGATCTTGAGCTGCGCCCCAATATTCTTCAAGATGTTTCTGAAGCAAATACCAAGATTGAAACATTGGGAGAAAAGTTCGCTATGCCCGTAGGAATTGCACCTACAGGATTTACTCGCATGATGCATTCAGAAGGTGAAATCGCCGGAGCACGTGCCGCGGCTAAATTTGGAATTCCATTTACGCTCTCCACCTTGGGTACAACCTCTATTGAAGATGTAGTCATGTCGGCGCCAGATGGCTCTAATTGGTTTCAGTTGTATATGTGGAAAGACCGAGATCGAAGCATGGCCTTAGTCGAACGTGCGAAAGCAGCTGGAGTTAAGAATCTCATGCTCACCGTGGATGTACCGGTGGCAGGAGCCCGATTGCGCGATGTTCGAAATGGTTTGGTCGTTCCACCACGACTTTCTGCAAAAACAATTATCGATGCTATCCCTCGTCCAGAATGGTGGATGAATTTCCTAACCTCTCCCCCCATCACCTTTGCTTCTATGACCTCCTGGAACGGAACCGTCGCGGAGTTGCTTGATTTTATGTTTGATCCAAGCATGACCTTCGATGATCTGAAATGGATTCGTTCGCAATGGGATGGAACCTTGACGGTAAAGGGTATTCAGACAGTTGAAGATGCAAAACGAGCTGCCAAGTGTGGCGTAGATGCTGTTCTCCTTTCCAACCATGGCGGCCGACAGTTAGATCGCGCACCAGTTCCGCTGCATTTGATCGCGGAAGTTAAAAAGGAATTGAAATCTGATATTGAAATTCATCTAGATACCGGAATTATGCACGGGGCTGACATTCTTGCTGCCCTCGCGTTGGGCGCAGATTTCACTTATGTCGGTCGTGCCTACCTCTACGGCTTGATGGCCGGTGGCCAAGCTGGTGTAGAACGAGCGCTGGAAATTCTGCAAGGACAGATGATCCGAAATATGAAACTCCTTGGCGTCAATTCACTGGATGAATTGGAACCAAAACATGTCAAAATCTTGGCCACTCACAGTGGGCTTGGGCACTTACCCAAATAACTACAACTCCAACCGGAAAGAAGAGAATAAATGAAAATCGCTCGAATCGGTGAAATCGGCAGTGAACGTCCGGTCGTTGTTGTCGGCGAGGATGCCATCTTTGTAGATTCACTCATTTCAGATTGGAACCGAGAAACACTTTCTGCAGGCGCGTTGGCGAAAGTGAGCCAGGCGGATTTATCTTCGCTACCTAAGGTTTCGTTCGGATCCAGTCGTGTGGGTACGCCAGTGGATCGACCAACAAAACTTATCTGTGTTGGCCTTAATTATTTGAAGCACATCGAAGAATCCAATGCGGCAACTCCTTCCGAGCCGGTCATTTTTATGAAAGCTCCGGATTCATTCATCGGACCAAACGATGACGTAGTGGTCCCGCCCGGAAGCATGCACACCGATTATGAAGTCGAACTTGCGGTAGTAATTGGCAAGCGCGCGCTTTATCTAAAAGACCCAAGCGAATCCCCTGATTACATTTTGGGATATTCAGTCTCACAAGACATCAGCGAAAGACATTGGCAATTAGAGCGTTCAGGTCAATGGGTAAAGGGAAAATCCTTTCCACACTTCAACCCGATGGGGCCTGTGATTGTGACCGGCGACGAACTCAATCCACACGATCTCAGATTGTGGTGCACCGTCGATGGCCAGGCTCGTCAAGATTCACGCACTAGCGACTTGCTCTTTGGAATCAACCACATCGTTTGGTACATCAGTCAGTTCATGGAACTTTTCCCAGGAGATGTTATTAATACCGGAACTCCAAGCGGTGTCGGCATGGGGCATAAGCCAACCAAGTACTTACAAGATGGCCAAGTTCTGCACACTGGTATTGAAGGTATCGGCGAGATCACCTCACAAGTACGAGATCACTGCTAACAACTACAAACTGATTGCGACCCCTGAATCCATCGATTCATAAAGGGCGGCCACCAGTTTTAGCGTGTCTACATTATCGGCTACCGATGATCGCACTGGCGACCCAGTACTGATAGCAGCCATAACCGATCCCATGGTGCCCATAAAGGCATCCGGGAACCAACGTGTGGTAACTGGATAGGGCGTCCAACCATCGGTCGGTACTACTAAGGAATTAACTTCCAGTGTATCCACGCGCCCAACGGGATAGTCGTAGAGCAAACCCATGGTGCCACGAATAGAGCCTTTATCGCCATCGATTCGGTATTCAGCGTAGTTGTCTCCGCCGCGATTGATGTGGTTTGCATGAACTAAGCCGGTGACTCCGTCATCGTAAACATAGGTGGAGATCGTTCGGGTCTCCCCCTTAGGAAACTGTCCATTGGTTCTGCCTGCGGCGCAGTAAACCCGACGTGGATTGCCCAAGAACCATCGCATAACATCGTGGTAGTGAATTGAATGCAACATAATTTCTAACCGCTCTAAATCTTTAGCCCATGGCCACAATTCCCACGGAGTAATTAAATTTACGTGAAAAGTCATGTTTGTGACCGTTCCGATCCAACCGAGCTCCACCATCTTATGAGCCGCCGCCATGCCTTCTTCAAAACGAAGTTGGTGATTAACGCCGGCGACAATCTTGTTAGCCGCGACTGCTTCGGCCATTGCCAAACCATCTGCCACAGTGGTTGCCATCGGTTTCTGCGCCAAAATATGCCGCTTGCTATTGGCTACTTTGAGAAATATTTCTGGCTGGGCTGCGGCCGGAACGGCGATGTCTATAACAACCGGAATTGGATCGGCCAAGAGTTCATCCAGAGATGAATAAACTTTTCCGATTCCATGTCGAGCCGCAACATCTCTGGCTTTTTCAGGATCTACATCAGTTATACCCACCACATTGAGTCCGGCCTTTTTGTAGGCAGGTAAGTGTGCGCCATCTACGATTCCACCCGCACCGATGATCGCAATTGGAACTTTATGATTTTCTGGAATCGTTAAATCGCAATACTGGGCAACTTCTGAAAAGAGGTCAATCATGGCCAATCTCCTATTCTTGATTTTCAGCTTGCGAAGTTCGATAAAGAACGGTCTGCAGGTGTTCGGTATACAGAACTAATTCCTCATCATCTGCTCGGAAGACCTCGTAGCACACCTTAAAGAGCCCCATATTTTCATATTTAGGGGTCTTTTCAATCAATGTCCGCATGGCATAAATCGTGTCACCGATAAACACCGGCTTTATAAAGCGCAATCGGTCATAGCCATAACTAAAAGTGTTGACATTGTTATGCGCGAAAAGCCCCATTCCGTAACTAAAGACTAAGGCACCTGGAACAATTCTTCGTTTAAAGAGTCCTTCTTCGCGCGCCCACTTATCGTCGGCTACATAAGGATGCAGATCTAAAAGTAGGGAACTAAAAATCATCACTTCACCTTCAGAGATCGTTCGGCGAATAGAACGATCGACTTCGCCTACTTCGTAATCTTCGTAAAGTTTGGTGTCCTGATTCCACACCGGAACTTCGTAGCGAGATTGTGGATCGGGATTGGGATTTTTCATTTCGTTTCCCCCATGAATTCAGCTCGGATTTCTTCTGTGTGTTGACCTACATGCGGAGCGCCTTTTTTGGAATTTAAGGTTCGACCATCAAATCTCATGGGTGATCGCGTGGTCGTAATTTCCACTGAGGAGTTCCCGTCACCTGAAATACGTTGTGTCTTTTGAACCATATCCAACTCTTGGAAACCTTCATGGGCTACTAATTCAGGAAGAGAGAGGACTGGAGCACACCAGATATCTGCAGCGTCGAGGATGGTCAGCCAATCTTGAGTAGTACGTAACTTCAATTGGTCGGCCAAGGCTTTCATAATCTCATCTTGCTTACTCCACCATGTACTTGGATCGGCATATGCCGAGAAATCTAATTCCAAGAGTCTTCCCAATTCTGGAATAGGGGTCATTGCGATGGCCAGATATCCATCCGATGTTTGATAAAGGCCATAAGGCGCCGGCAAAAATGCGTGAGCCGAATTCTTCGCGCCTCGTTTTACAACCACACTTGGGTCAAACATATGGGCGCTGATTAATTCGAATTGTAAATCTAACATCGCTTCTATCAGGCTAGATTCAACTAATCCGCCCATGCCAGTCCGCTCTCGTCGCAACAAAAGCGCGGTAATTCCGTGTGCCAAATGAGTTGAAGTGAAAATATCGGCAACTGCAAGACCTACAGGAATCGGTGCATTTTCTGCCGAGCCATTGAGCCATGGAAGCCCAGAAAGGGATTGGGCTAAGAGATCTTGACCGGGTCGATCTTTCCAGGGACCGGTACTGCCGTAACCGGAAGCGCTGCCGTAAATGATTCTGGGATTAACTTTCTTTACCTCTTCATATCCCAGACCCAAACGTTCAATAACTCCGGGTCGGAAATTTTGAACAATGACATCGGCTTTTTCTATTAACTTCCACACTTCTTTCAAACCCTCTGATGATTTTAGATCGGCGGCGAAGCTCTCCTTATTTCGGTTCATAATGTGGAAGGAGAGGGTGTCGCCATCGCTTTCCAAACCAGCAAATGCCAAGGTTCGGCCTATATCCCCCACGCCGGGTCTTTCAATCTTTATCACCCGAGCTCCCAAATCAGCTAGACGCATGGCCGCTACTGGACCGGCCAAGAATTGGCTGAAATCCAGCACCAACATGCCATCTAGCGGTAGATCTGGTCGTGATACCCGTGAACTCACTTGAACTCCTTTTTAATAGCTGTAATAGCTGTAATTGATGGTAAATAGTGGTGATTAATCGGTATGGAAAATTTCTGGAATTGCTGCCCACCACTCCCCATCGGCTCGGTCGGGAACTGGGCTTTGTAATGGCTTGCAAACATCCCACCATTTTTGGGTAGTGGGGTCAGCAGCCATTGCTGCCATATCTGCCTCGAAGTCACTTCCAACATATTCAAAATATGAGAAGAGCAATTCACCGTATCGGTAGATCGAGTAATTCCTGATGTTGCTCGTTTTAATCTGTTCTAATACTGCCGGCCAGACATCGGCATGCAACTTCTCGTATTCAGCGCGATTTTCTGGCTTCATTCCAATGACAGATGCAAATCTTTGCATGATGGCCTACTTTCCTAGTGAGTACACACGTTTGGCGGTTTTCGAACGAATCCATTCTTGGTCGGATTCGGAATACTTTGCAATTACTGCAACTTGCGCCTTCCACACTTCAACATAATTATTCATCAAGACGATAACGGGCCAATCTCCGCCGAGCATGCACCGTTGGGCACCAAATTTTTCTACAACAAAATCGACATACGGTTGCCAGTCGGCGACAGTCCATTCTGGAGCCGAGGCGGTATTAAGCCCAGAAATTTTGGCGATGACATTGGGCAATTTTGCAGCCTCGGCCATCTGTGAGGCCCACGGTTCCCAACTCTTGCCTTTGATATCTGGTTTAGAAATGTGATCGATGACAATGGTTAACTTTGGAAAGTTAGCGGCGAGAATTGGAACATTGGCCAGATGCGCTTCGTTCACGGAAACATAATCGAAGGCTAACCCGCTCTTTTCAACCATCGCGATGGTTTCCTGGACTTGCGGGCGCAAGATCCACTTATCATCGGACTCGTATTTCTTATCGGAGTAGTTGTGCGTCAGATTTCGAATCCCTTTAATCATCGGATCTTTGAGAAGCAGATCCAGCGCAGCTCTTGCCTCACGCGGACGCTCTAAGGGAATCCAGCCAACAACTCCTTGAACAAAGTCGCTGTGATGGGCAACATCTAACATATAGAAAGTATCTTCATAAGTATCGGCGGCCTGAACCAGGACGCTTCCAGTTACCCCGGATGCCGGAATTTCGGGAGCTAATCGCTCTGGACTGAAATCATCGTAGAGCGGACCGTACGCTGGCTCGATCCAGTCATAAGCACGCTCGCTCATCATCCACAGATGTTGATGCGAATCTATTAATTCGTTACTTGCCATGGTGCACCCTCTCCTTTTTATTGTTATAGCAATCGATATTCATCCCAGACCGCCCGGACACTCTTTCCACCCATCAACTCTTGCAACACCGTTTTTTCGCCTTGGGCTCGTTCGTTTGCAGCCCGAAAAACTTCGTCAATATGTTTGGCGGGAACAACCACAATTCCATCCGAATCGGCAATGACCGCATCACCGTGATGAACCTGGACTCCACCACAGGTCACCGGAAGATGGATCGATTCAACTCGCATTCTTCCTTTGTAATCCACCGGCCGAGAAGAAGCGCCGAAGGCGCTAAATCCCACATCAATAATTTGGTTTGTATCGCGAAGTGGACCATCCGTCACGACTCCAGTTGCGCCCCGCCCTTTTGCTGCCGCCGAGAAGAGTTCCCCCCAAAAGGCAGATTTAGTGGAGCGCCCCGTTGCGACTATTGCAATTTGGCCACTTTGTAACGTGTCCAAATAATCTATTGCGGCTCCATAAGGATCATTTTGATCATAAATTTCACTTGCCACGAATTGGATAGTTGCGGCTAAACCAACCGCCCTCATATCCCGAAGCAGCGGTTTGATGGTTCCATCCATGGCGCAATTCCTAATTCCGATCGCATCTAAGCAATCAGAGACCATGGCCGAACGAACGCGGGCATCAACATTCAATTGATTCATTTACTTTTCTCCACCAGGTAGACGTGAACGAAGGCCAGAACAGTCTCCCCGCGCTGGTTAACAACAGTCACTTGCTCATCGACAATTCCATATTGCTCCGGTTTTTTCGCATGTTCGCGCTTGACCACAATCTCCGCCCGCGAGGTGATGGTGTCGCCGATAAAGACTGGCGAAATAAAGCGCACCTTGTCATACCCGTAGCTAAAGGCGGCTTCGTTTATTTCACCGGCCAATGCTCCAACTCCTACCGAAAGGATGAGGGTGCCGTGGGCGACGCGTTGACCAAATGCTTGGGTCTTGCACCATTCGGCATCCATATGGTGCGGATAGAAGTCACCAGTTTGCCCAGCGTGAAGCACGATATCGGCTTCGGTAATGGTGCGACCAGAGCTGGTGCGGCTAGAACCGATTTCGTAATCTTCCCAATAGAGGATCATCTGCTACTCCTGAATATATTTCTGGTAGGTGGCGGAAATTTCACTGATTAAGGCTGGTGTGGATTTTCGTTCTACTAACGCCCGATGAATCAATTGGGAACTATGGAATTGAACATCCGGCCAACCCAGAACGCGCGGACGCACCCAGGCGCGTTCCAAAGTTCTCAAAGTATTTCGGAAGAAATTGGAGGTCATGGAATTAGCGCTCTCACTTTTCCAGGCCGCCAGATTCCCCGGTTGGCCACCACCGGCAACGTAGGCCGTGGATTGAATGTGAGGCAGCGAAAGCAACATGGCAATTTCAGCCGACTTTGCGACATTCTGGCTAGCGCTTGAGATTGCAATTCCAGCTCCACCTAATTGCGAGCCCGAAGCCCTACCGTCGAAGGAAGACACATCTTCATAGGTAAGTAAATGTTTTCGAAATCCGATTCGAGAGTAATTGGAATAGCCGTACATGCAGATTGCGATATCGAAATCATCGGAATTGGCCAAGAGCTCTGCTGCATCTATGGGGTTGCTGGTCGCACACAACTGCGGAACCAGTGCGGCAAGTTCAATCATGAAATCTATGACTTCCGCAGCCATTTCTTCATCGATATACATATCGTTCGCGGCAAGCGGCCGGCCTTTCTGGGCCATTAGTGTGGCAAAAGTACTAAATGCATCCACTGCTTTGTAGGGCCAAAGCAGGCGACCGTTTTTGGCGACTTCTAAGACATCACTCCAGAAAATAGGGGCGCCATCGACTTTATCGGCTCGGTAGGCATTGACTTGAGCAGCGGTATCTAGCGCCAGTGCCCACTGTTTTCCACGATAATTGTAAGAATCATGAGATGCACCAACACTGGTTTTTCGGAGCAAGGCCAGTTCTGATTCGGAAACTATCTCATCAAATGCAATAACCGCACCCGCTGCGACCGCATCCGGAACATGAGGGTGATCGATAACCATCAAATCATTATCGTGAAAAAATTTACTTATATGCTGGTCGCCAAAGGCCAAGAGCGAGCGAGCCTGCCACGACACACCAACACCACATTTATCCAACAGGAGTTGGTTAGACGCGGTCAGACAATCGAGCCCACGAGGATGGTCCCATGTCATCCCTCTCAATGTCATTCCAGGAGTTGTCATTCCGCTAGCGCTCATGGCTAAATTCATCCTTGCAAAATTCGGTTAATTTCATCGGCAAAGAAATCTCGAACCGCAATTCCCTCATCAATATATTTCCCGTAATTAAAGAATCCATGGATCATGTCGGGATAATTTCTATATGCAACCGGGACTCCGGCAGATTCCAATTTCTCTTTATACATAACGCCATCATCGTGAAGAACATCGAAACCAGCAGTGATGAGAATCGCCGGAGCCAGGCCCTTAAAATTTGTGGCACTCAATGGGACCGCATACGGATTATTGTGATCCATTTCGCCATTGAGATATGACTCCCATAGCCAGACCATTCCGATTTTGCTTAAGCCATTTCCTTCAGCATTGGCTATATAAGAGGCGGTTTCAAAATTCACGCCATTACATGGGTATACCAACCATTGATAGGCAAGATGATCTTTGCCAACATCTCTGATTTTGAGCGCTACTGCTGAAGCCAGATTTCCACCGGCGCTATCGCCGCCAATCCCGATCTTTTGCGGATTGATGTTCAACTCACTGGCGTGAGCCACGGTCCACTCAAAGGCCGCATAGCAATCATCAAAGGGGGTCGGAAATTTATGTTCTGGCGCTTTCTGATAGTTAACCGAAACGATGATGGAGTTAGTCCGTTTGGCCATATCGGCTAA
Source organism: uncultured Actinomycetes bacterium (assembly GCA_903850565.1). GTDB lineage: Bacteria > Actinomycetota > Actinomycetes > Nanopelagicales > Nanopelagicaceae > CAIMZW01. Next base: position 2,045 of record CAINLV010000087.1, on the reverse strand, counting down.
TTGCGCGTCGTACTTACTGATGTAATTTACAACCCAACCGCCACCGTGAAAATAAACCATCGCATTAAAGGGACCTACACCTGCAGGTGTGTAAATGTGAAGCGGCAGATCGGCCGTTGGGCCAGTCATGTAAACATTCTCGATCTTGACCGAAGGATCAATAGGACCACTGAAATCTCGTTCAGTGTGTCCAGTTAGTCTGGCCTGGAAGGCGCCAATCTCGGAGATATCGGGCGCTCCTGCTCCGAGCTCTAAGAATGCCTTGCACTGCGGATGCAATTGTGTAGCAGTCATTTCTCTCCCCCTTCGCGTTGGATTCCTAAAAACTCATCAATGGCCTGCCAAGCCTGGTTCGGAATTGGGGCATCGAAAGCATCAATATTTGCTTGAACTTCCGAAGCACTTCTGCAACCAGTCAATACAACTTTGACGGCCGGATGACGAAGTGGAAATTGAATGGCCGCTTCTTCTAGTTTTACATCGAACTGGCCCAAAATTGCTTCCAGCTGTTGCGCTCGTGCCAGAATTTCTGAAGAAGCTGGCGCGTAGTCATACGTTGCTCCCGGTTTGGCATTGGCCAAAATTCCCGAATTAAATACTCCAGCAGCAATGACATCGACTCCGCGCTCAACCGCTGCAGGAAGTAAATCGAATGTAGCGCTCTGATCCAACAAGGTGTACCGGCCCGCAATGAGGACGAAGTCGATATCAGTCTCGTTTACGAATCGGGTCGGAATGGCGCTTTGATTCATCCCAATACCAATTAACTTAATCACGCCCTGGGCTCGAAGTTTTTCCAGCGCTGGATAGGCCTGAGTGATAGCAGCATCGGCGTAGTCGTCGGGATCATGGATAAGTACCATTTCAACTGAACTTTGATTGAGGCGTTCTAAGCTCTCTTCCAACGACCTAAAAATGCCGCTTTCGCTAAAATCAAAGACGCGATCCACGCTCTGGTCGGCATCTTCGAAATCAGGATCGGTGGAATTGATGGTGGGCACCAGCAATCGGCCCACCTTCGTAGAAAGAACAAAACTATTTCTAGGATAGTTTTGTAAGTACTTTCCCAATCGTCTTTCCGCAGTTCCTTTTCCATAGTGAGGCGCTGTATCCAAATAGTTAATTCCCATACCCAATGCCGCATCCACAGTTGCCTGGCCCTCTTCCTGCGAAACCGAGGAAAAGAGACCAGCCAATGGCGCTGTGCCTAAACCTAATTGCGTGACAAGGACGCCATTGCGAAGCTCGACTTTTGTTGAATGCGGCATTGGTTCCCCCATCAGGCAGTGGTCGTTGACGTTACGGAGTTGAGATCTCGATACAAGACGGAAGCGCGACCGGCTTCCAGACGAGCTATCGGGACTCGATATGGCGAACAGGAAACGTAGTTAAGTCCCAATTGATGGAAGAAGTGGATGCTCAATGGATCGCCACCGTGTTCACCACAGACTCCCAATTTCAATTTAGGTTTAACTTTTCTAATTTCTTCGCAGGCAATTTTGACCAGCAACCCCACGCCATCTTGGTCCAACGACTCAAAGGGACTGAAAGGTAGGAGTTCCAGGTCCAGGTAGCGTGGAAGAAATGCGGCCTCGGCATCATCCCGGCTAAATGCCCACGTCAATTGGGTAAGGTCATTTGTTCCGAAGGAGAAGAAGTCTGAATAATCGGATAACTTAGCTGCCGTGATTGCCGCTCGCGGAGTTTCAATCATCGATCCGATTTTGATGGGAAGATCAGTTCCCTTCTCATCCAAAACTCTCCGGATTTCTGCTTCCAAGGTTTCTCGGAAATAGAGGAGTTCGCGCTGGCTGGCAACCAAAGGAATCATTATTTCTTTGGGTGGGTGAAGGCATTGCTTGATCAAGACCTTTTTCCTGATGAGATAGAGGCGTGGCGGCATGGGCCGGTAATTCCAGCACTGTACATGAGTTTAAACACTTTGGATCAAGACCGATAACAGGACACGCTATTGAGTTTGATTTAGACAGTATGGAAACCCAAATTCCAAGAATTAAAAATGACGATGAGAAGGTAAAGTTAAT
>CAINLV010000086.1 GCA_903850565.1 uncultured Actinomycetes bacterium | reverse complement strand
TGCCGGCCAAATCTCACCTTTACAAATTGCTCCACTCCTTTGGAATCGGTGCCTACATAATTTCGCCATTAGGTGCCAAGCGATTGCTGGCTGAAAAAGGTCTCTATAGCTCTGATCTGGTAGATCGAGCCGATATTGGACTTAAATATTTTCCCAACGCATTAAGCATGAACTTGAACTGGTTATACCCAACCATGAAGGCCTATGTCGCATTTCCGGCAGTTGCATTTGTTGAAAATCTGCAAGAAAAAAGTACCATCTGGAATCCCGATGAAACCGCGAACTAGAATCGATTAAGCCGAGTGCTTATATAGCGTCCCAACACCGTTAACCGAGTAGTAGCGGATGTAGTCCACCGATAGCTTTGCTTGGCTCATAGCCGGATCCAAATCACCGGTGAATTCCCCACCCATTGCTAAATTAAGAATTAAAAAGAACTCGTGGTTGAAGACCCATCGCCCAGGCGCCACATCGGTGGGGGTAGCCGAAAAGTACAGATTATCGTCGACATACATATCGACTCGATTCTTCTTCCACTCGACCGCGTAGACATGGTAAGCCGAAGCAAGGGGATCAACATTGGTTAAGGTATTCCCATAACCGCCGCCATTACCGAAATTGGGGCCGTGCAAAGTTCCATACGCAACGCCCGGTAAGTCGCCACGCGCTTCGAGAACATCGATTTCGCCGCATTCTGGCCAGCCATTACCTTCCAACAGGTCCGCGCCGAGCATCCAGAAGGCTGGCCATGTTCCCAAACCGGATGGGAGTTTCATGCGGGCTTCAATTCGACCGTATCTAAAACCCAAACGATTGGCGGTCTTCAACTTTGCCGAAGTAAATTGGCATTCATAACAGATGTTGAGAATTTGTGGCGTACCTGCCGCAGTGCCCACCTGGGTGCCAGCAGCATCAGAGATTCGGTTTGCGGTAATAATTAAGTGACCTTTGCCATCCTGAGCCACATTGGAGGTTTTGTTCGTGTAGTACTCCAGCTCGGAATTTCCCCAGCCGTAACTATTTCCAATATCGAAATCCCAATTCTTCGGGTTTGGGAGCGAGACCTTTTTAGCGCTGAATTCGTCAGACCAGAGCAATTTCAAGGTCTTGGGAGCGGGGGTAGCGCTAGAAGCTGGCGTGGAAAAGACGATCGGACTAGTGGAAACTGCTGCCAAGAGTAAGAAAGTGGTCAATACTTTAACTTTCACGGGAGGCTCCTATACCGATAGTTATCACGCTTTTATAACAATTTGGTAAATCCAAACTTTATCCTTGCTATGAAACCGCTTTCAAGGTTTACTTCTGTTTCGTGAAAGCGGTTTCACAAGGGGTTTTACTGTAGCCGCAAGTGTTGCCGAATTTCAAGAGAACTGTACAACTGAAAGCGAACCGTTATAAATAAGGGAGCGAGAGATGGCAAGTAAGTGGAAGATGAGAAGCGCAATCGCGATTACGGCTGCAGCCGCGATCGGCATGGGCGTATTTACAGCACCTGCGAAAGCTGCTGCTGACCCAGTCACTATTACCATTTGGACCTTCGGAGATGTAATTCAACGGAAGCTGATTCAAGAGTACAAAGTTCTACACCCCGAAGTTACGCTGCAAATTAAGAAATCAGATTTAGATCCACTCGACGGTACCAACATGGTGACTGCGTGTACTGCTAAAACTGGTCCGGATATCGTTGCAGTTGAAGTTTCATATTCCGGATACTGGCGCTCATATCCAAAGTGCTTCCAAGATTTACGCCAAATGACCACTAGTGATGCCAACGCTTCTGCCGCTGGCGGAATCCCGGCTGGTCAAAACGCTGACGCATTAAAGAGCAATTATCTCTCTTGGCGTTGGGCGCAAGGCGTTGCCTTCGATGGCAGTGTTATTGGTATCCCAACCGATGTCGGCGGATTAGAAGTTGCTTACCGTACTGACCTTTTCAAAAAGGCTGGACTTCCAACCAACCGTGACGCCGTCAGCAAATTGTGGCCAACATGGGAGGCCTTCATTGCTACCGGTCAGAAATATTTGAAATCCCTAAAGCCTGCTGAAGTTAAAGCTGGGAAAAGCTTCCTTGATAATGCCGGAACAATTTATGCCGCAATCATGAACCAAGGAACTGCAAAATATTATGCAAATGATGGTACTGAAAATGGAAAACTGATTTACGACACCAACCCACAGGTAAAACTTGCTTGGAACACCACCATCAAGGCGACCACTGCTGGAGTTGGTTCCCGTATCGGTCAGTACACCTCGGACTGGAATATCGGAATGAGCAAGGGCACCTTTGCAACAATCTTGGCACCGGCTTGGATGATGGATTACATCAAGGCTCAAGCGCCAGATACTGCTGGGAAATGGGATATCGCCCACTTACCAGTCAGCGGTGGTAACCAAGGTGGAACTCAATTAACGATTCCTTCTTATGCAAAGAATAAGCAAGCCGCATATGACTTCATCACCTGGTACCTAGCACCTGCCCAAGAGCTGGAAGTCTTCAAGACATATGGACTCTTCCCTGCTGCTTCTGTTCTCTACAAAGACCCAGCCCTTTTGAACTTCACAGATCCATTCTTTAGCAACGCCCCAGTTGGTCAGATTTATGCCGACGGCGTATCCAAGTTAAAGCCAATCTTCGAAGGTAAATTGCAACGAGCAATTGATACTGCAATCGGAGCTGGTCTTGGACGTGTAGCTGCGAAGAAGATGACCGCAGATAAATCTTGGGCTCAGGTTCTCTCTGATCTCAAGAAGGTAGTAAATAACTAATCATCATGAGCATCCTTACTGAGCGAGAGAAGCGCAGCAAAGCGCCTCTCTCGCCATGGAAAAATAAGAATCCAAATAGGAAAGTAAAGAAAGCAAAGGTAATTCCCGGAGTCGCCTCACTGAACGGTCGTTGGGGATACCTCTACGTTGCTCCCTTTGTGACAATGTTCCTCATCTTTGGTTTGGCACCGGTAATTTATTCGGTATTCATTTCTTTCTATCATTGGGATCCACTCGGCGGATCCACATTCAATGGCATAAATAACTTTATTACTTTGGTTCACGACAGTGACTTCTGGTTGGCTATCCGAAACACATTTAGCATCTGGGCGCTCTCTACATTCCCACAGATGGTGATGGCCATTGGATTAGCTGCCATCCTTCGTAATTCTCGCCTAAAAGGAAAATCCTTTTGGCGAACAATCTTTTTGGTTCCAAATATCACTTCCGTTATCGCAATTACCATCGTCTTTGGCCAACTATTTGGTAGGGACTTCGGAATCATCAATGACATTATCGGAATGTTTGGCTTACACCATATCGATTTCATCGAAAATGTTTTTGCAGCTCATGTCCAAATAGCCACAATGATCACCTGGAGATGGATCGGGTATAACACACTGATCTTCTTGGCTTCAATGCTGGCCATCCCTGAAGAACTTTATGAGTCCGCTTCAGTTGATGGAGCCACCAAATGGCAACAATTCCGCTTTGTTACCTTGCCTTCGTTAAAGAACACAATCACTTTCGTTTTAATCGTTGGAACTATTGGCGGGCTTCAAGTATTTGCTGAACCACAGCAGTTGGCTTCCGATGGTGGTTCTAGCCACCAGTTCTTAACCCTCACTCTCTTCCTTTATAACCAAGCTTTTGTTAATAATAAATATGGTTATGCGGCCGCTATCGGAATCATGATCACCTTTATTGTGCTCATAATTTCCCTCATCAACTTCCTGGTAACTCGTAAACTGGCGAATGACGGTACCCGATGACAACAGACACGACTTTGAAATTGAAAAGGCCAAGAACTCCAAAATGGCGAAGAACTTCACCGATCAACTACTTCTTTTTGGTTTGCATAACCTTCGCTTCGATCTTTCCGTTCTACTGGATGTTTGTGGTTTCTTCTAATACCAATGCCGAAATCTCAAAGAGTCCACCATCTTTAGTTCCCGGCGGTCGTTTCCTCATAGTTGCAAAGAAAGTCTTTAGTGCCAATGGTGTGTACTTCAATCAGGCGCTATTAAATACCTTCATTGTTGGAATTTCCATTGCAGTCGCACAAGTATTGCTTTCGGCTATTGCCGGCTTTGCCTTTGCTAAATTGAATTTTAAGGGCAGAAAATTTCTAATTCTCTTTGTTATCGGAACCATGATGCTGCCAAGCCAATTGGGAATCATCCCACTCTTTATGTTGGTGAAGAACTTGCGAATGATCGATTCACTTCTGGGTCTGATCGTTCCGGCGTTAGTTACTGCCTTTGGTGTCTTTTGGATGCGTCAGATTATCGATGCGCAAATTCCGAATGAATTGTTGGAAGCCGCCAGTATTGACGGGGCTTCTGTCCCAAGAATCTTCCGAAGTATTGTTCTCCCCATCGTCCGACAAAGCGGCTTCGTTTTGGCACTCTTTGCCTTCTTGGCAGCCTGGAATGACTATCTATGGCCAACCATCATTCTGCAAAGCCCAAAGCACTTCACCCTGCAGGTGGCATTAACACAGCTAAAGCCAATGTATGGCTTGGACTACGGATTACAAATGGGTGGCGCATTCTTAGCTACCGCGCCGTTACTTATCCTCTTTATTTTCGTAGGTCGAAGGTTAGTAAGTGGCGTTATGGATGGTGCAGTTAAAGGCTAAAGAAATAGAAATTTGAGAGACAATCAACTCTAGGTAGAAAGAAAAGGAATCACATGAAAATAAATTACAAGAAGGGAATCACCGCATTTGCGGCAGTCACATTGGCTGCGGGTCTAAATGTTGGTGCCATTACGACTTCTCAAGCGGTAGATCTACCTAAAGATGTCCATATAACTCTCATAAGTCCGACATTAACTGCTGATAACACCAGCGAAGCCGCAGCCAATCAAAAGATGGCCAACGGTTGGGTAGGACAAAATTGGTTCGGTTCCGGTTTGATTTATCAACGCGCATTCGCTCCGGTTGGTTCCACGATTAACTTGGTTTATCACGTAACCGATAAAGATGGAAAGCCTATGGTTGGGCAGTCCATTAACCTGAGAGTTGGAAAAGGTTACAGTAAATGCACCGCTGTAGTTCAGGTGGATACCACTGTTACTAAGGGAGAATGCAAAGAGGCACCACTTGATTTAGCAAATGTTAAACACAAAACCGATGCCTATGGAAATGTTTCTTTCGTAATGAAGAACTTAGATACCACTGGCGAAAAAGCTCCAGCAAAGTGGACCGATGAACCAAACATCTCACCAGACGGTTTGGATGATGTGCATATGCAAGTAATGCCAATTGTTGACGGTAAATCCAACCCAGCTGGTGAACAAGAAGACCATAGTGTGATTACAGAGTTCCATTACTACACACCTGCAGCTGCAACCGGCCCTGCAACTACACCAACAATTCGAATGACATCGCCAGAATTGACAGATACAAACTCAATTCATCGCGCTGACCTAGAGACTCAATTCAGCATTGATAATTCATGGTATGCGAAGGGAATTGGCGTGCGTCAGGCTTATGTTCCAACCGGTTCTAGCATTAACGTTGTTTACCATGTGACCGATGACAACAAAGCTGATCTCGCCGGCATCTCACTGAAGCTGCATGTCAATAAAGCGTTTAGCGGATCCAATGCGAAGATTACTGATGGCAAGACCGCTACCGATGCTACGAAAGATGACAATCAGAACAATGATCAAGCACTGCTGACAGCGGAGACCGATGCATTTGGTAACGCTCTTTATGTATTGACAAATACTGATACCAAGGGCGAGGCTGCGCCAGCGACCATGACCACACCAACCCCACTTGCAGGTAAAGGTGCAGTATTTAGCCAACTCTTCCCAGAGTTGACCGGAGCAGCAACTGATATCGCAGATATGACCGAGTTCCACTTCTATGGCGATGTTAAAGTAGAAGCTCCAAAGCCAACGACAACTGGCAAGGTAGTGGCAGTTTCTGCGTCAGCCGCCAAAGGCAAAGTAAATGTCGTAATTTCTAATGCATCTGGAAAATCCGCAAAGATCACAGTATCTGGTGGAAAAACTTCCAGTGTAAATGTAAGTGTTTCGCCACAACAGTTCAGCTTTGCAGCAACGAGGGGCGCAAAAGTTGTAACTGTTGTCATTGCCGGTAAGACCTACAAGTCCACTGTCAATGTGAAGTAAGAATGGGTGAAAAGTAAGTAAATAGAAGGTGCAAGAGGGCGAACTGAAAAGTTTTCGCCCTCTTGCTTTTTACAATCGAATTTCAGTAACAACGAGAGGTACCGACATGCATCGCAGAAAGATCCTTTCTATAGTCCTACTTTCCTTATTGGCCAGTAGTTTGACTCTTTCGGGTGCCCAAGGCGTTCTCGCCCTAAAGGCTACTTCTGCTCCAGCGATCCCTTTAATCATTGGAACCGGCAGCCAAATATCGGTCACTCCCGCCAAATGGAATATGGCGGAAAAGAGTCACTTTCAATGGCTATTGTCTGGAAAAGCTATTCCTGGAGCGAATAAGAATTCTTTAAAAGTGTTAGCTAAGTACTTAGGTTCGGTTATTCAAGTTCAGGAAATTGCGGTGGGAACCAGTGGAAAAAGTCAGATAGCAGTATCTAATAAAGTCACCGTAGGAAGAATGGCGATAAGCGCAAACCCAACAATCGCGTTTACCGACGATAAGAAGGTGGCGTTAGCTGTCACAATTCCCTCAGCTCAACCAGCAAGTGCGGTTCCACATTATGTTTGGCAACGCGGCCCCTTTGAAATTCCTGGCGCAACTGAATCGATTTACACCTTGACTTCTGCAGATGAGGGCGCCGACCTAAATGTGCAAGTAGTTTTCACCGCCAAAGGCTTTGGTTCTTCCCGAGTGGAATCAGCGGTTATCTCCATCCCTGCCAAGCCACGAACTTATTCGTTGCTCTGGGCTGATGAATTTAGTTCGGCTATCGGATCACCTGTAGATTCAAAAATTTGGACTCCAGAGAATGGGGATGGTACGGCACAGCGATTAAAAGGTTGGGGTAATCAAGAACGTCAATGGTATGCCGACACCCAGACCACCACAGATGGTTCAGGTAATGCGGTGATTTCAGCTACTCGAACTGGAGCTAGTGCTTTCAATTGTTATTACAAAGCTCCGTGCGAATGGCAAAGTTCTAGGTTTATTACCAAAGGAAAAGTTGGTTTCAAATATGGGCGAATCGAAGCGCGGATTAAGGGACCAGTTGGGACTGGTACATGGGCAGCTTTTTGGATGCTCGGCGCCAATATTGACGATCTTCCGTGGCCAGTTTGCGGTGAAATTGACATTGCTGAACTTTTGGGCAGAACTCCCAGCACGGTCTATGGAACGTTGCACGGTCCATTATCAGGCGGTGCCGGAAGGGGAGGAACTACTGATCTAACAAATGGTTTCGCGGATGGGTTTCACACCTATGCCGTGGATTGGCTACCTGATCAGATCACTTGGTATGTAGATGGCCAGGCTTATACAACTGTTAATAAGACCGATAAAGATTGGGTTTTCAACCAGGAGTTTTATCTTCTAATAAACCTTGCCATGGGCGGAATCTTTGGCGGACCTATTGATCCATCGGTAACCGATGCCACCACATCAATTGATTACATCAAGGTATTTTCGATCAATGGTATTGGTGAAGTGATACAGCACTAATTCCAATTAATGGAGAATAACTTCACCGACCCCATCGACTTCGTAATGACGAATGTAGTCGACAAAGAACTCGCTCTTTTCTAGTGCGGGATTAACTTCGCCACCTAATTTTCCACCGATTGCCAAGTTAAGAATTAGGAAAAATTCTTGATCGAAAGGCCATCCGCCGGCAACTGATCCCGGGTCCTCTTTCCTAGCTGATAAATAATGTCGCCCATCAAAGTACCAATCAAAGCTGCCCGGTAGCCATAAAACCCCATAAGTATGAAACTCTTCGGAGAGATCACTTTTTGCATCCTCGATTTTTGTCACTGCATCATCGCCGAAATGCCCGAGCGCATGTAGCGCACCACGGATCATGGTTGGCTCATTTCCAAGCCCTTCCATGACATCGATCTCGCCGCAACCTGGCCAAGAAACACCTCTCTTCAAATCGGTGCCTAAGAGCCAAATTGCCGGCCAGGTTCCACCGTACGGGGCCATTTTGGCGCGAACTTCGAGATAGCCGTATTTGAAGCCCACCTTTCCATCGGTGTGCATCTTTCCACTGGAGTATTGGGCTGCGCCGTAATAGGCCATCAGTGGGCTATTGGCGGGCTGCTTTTGGGCGGTGATACAAAGGCCACCTTCATTAGATCCAGTCAGTGTCAACGCCGAATCAAGGTAGTACTCAAGCTCCTCATTTCCCCAGCCCGGTAAACCTCGATCACTGCCATCCCCGGTATCTACGCTCCAAAATTGGGAGTTTGGTGTGCTGCCAGCGGCTCCAAGGAACTCTTCCGACCACACCAATACCTTCTTCGACGGCGGTTGGGTGAGCGATGACATTGAATTCCTTCCCTATAAATAACAATTTTATAACAAGTCAAGAAATCCTCATCAAACCCTTGCATTTCGTTGTGAAACCGCTTTCAATAAGCAATGAAAGCGGTTTCACGCCTTCACTTCAAGTATCGGGTGGCTCTTGGTTGGGTAGTCGCACAACTATATTTACCGAGAGCCTCTCGGGTTGAAGTTCAGTATTAGAAAATCTAGTACCTGGATACCGTTACTTCAATAACTTTGAGCAAGATGGGGTGTTTGCGATTATGAGTTCAACCTTCCCTTCTGATTTCTTGTGGGGCACTGCCTCATCTAGTTATCAAATTGAAGGCGCCTTTGATCAAGATGGTCGAGGAATGAGCATTTGGGATACCTTTAGTAAAACCGCTGGTTGCGTTAACAACGGAGACACCGGCGACGTGGCTTGCGATCATTACAATCGTTTCAGCGAAGATATTGGAATTATGCAAGAGCTTGGAATCAAGGCCTATCGATTTTCTATTTCATGGCCGCGACTTTTTCCAAATGGTGATGATGCAAGAGAAGAACGAGGATTTGATTTCTATAACCAATTAATTGATGAATTGATCGCCGCAGGTATCGAACCCATGGCCACCTTGTATCACTGGGATTT
>CAINLV010000085.1 GCA_903850565.1 uncultured Actinomycetes bacterium | reverse complement strand
TGGAACTGGGCCCTTAACTTAGGATTTGGTTCTGCTCCAAGTGCCATAGCGCAGAAGAATTTAGAAAATTTTCTGATATCTCTAACTAGTTCGGTTACACCGTCATCGCTTTTCATTTTATCTAATGAATAGACTTTAAATGCGTCATAGACTTCATCGACCTTAGGTACCTCGCCCGTTTTGTAGGTTAGGAAATATCTCATGAAAGCGTCGAATTGCGTTCCATACGCCTCCTGTCCAAATTCCATCTCAATTGGACGCCAGTAACCTTTATACAAATCGGTTTGCAAATCGGGCTTTAATCCCATCAGAATGAAGTTACGAATTAGATCGGCTTGGCTTAGCGCCTTACCTGTGGAGTTCATGCTTTCAAATATGAGCTGCGGGTTATCGTGCTCGCGATCTAATGCGATGTCAACAATCATGAGCTTGGAAAGGCCTTGGCAAATGGCTGGAATCAGTTCTGGACTTTTCTTGATCCATTCAGAAAATAATGCGAAGTTTTGATCAATGCGTATGGATGTTTCCCCTATTGCTTCTCTGCCTTTAACGAGGGCTTTAAGCGTTTCGTTATCGTTCTCGGAGAGAAGCAGTTTAAAAAATTTATCCCCAGATTCCAACCGATTTGTAAGGTAGTACTCTCGAATTTTCTCGGCCGAAAAACCTTCTATGGGCTCATCTTCTCCCACCGCTCTAGCAAGTGCCTCGAGAAGTAAAGTGACGGTCGTTAGCCTTTGCTGCCCATCTATGACAAGAAGTGGAGCGTGACTTGTGACTAGAGAAAGTCCATCTTCCACGTAAACAATTGAACCCACAAAGTGAACAGTGACATTATCATTTGAACCAACTCGGAGAATGTCAACCCAGAGTTGCTCACATTGTTTTTCCGTCCAGGAGTACGTCCGCTGGTAAATAGGTATTACAAACTGAGTCGAGTTACGCAGGTACCCTAAAAATTTGGCCGCATTTGCCCGCATTTCAACTCCACATCAGTTAATTGACCTGTGCATAATGTACTTAAAGGGAGTGACAACAGGAACAGGGACTGGTCCGAAATGCCGTTAAATTGGTACTTTGGGTCAGAAGAGCGGAAATTATGGATTGCTTGAGCCTCCTGAGTCACGGTATTCATCGCGCCATCTATGGAAATATAATTCAATACTTGGGCGTAAACGGGTGCGGTTTAGCGTGTCCTTGGATGCCGAATACAGGACCGAGAGCAGGGCTTGGTTCTTTCATACGAGAGAACTAAAGCAAGGGGAAATTCTAAATGCAAAGGCACCTAGGGATCGTTCCGTGCTCACCGATGTTTTGGGGGCATCCAAGCTTGGTGTTCAATAATTTAACTGCCAAGGATACTTAATGATCTAAGCCATAATGGTGCGCGGATAGTTTCTAAAATGTCCTCTTCCAAGTCGAACCATATACTTTGAAGCCAAGAGCAGGGACGCTCACTGACGTCCACATGTCTTGCGGTGGTGTTCCCCCCATTTTCGCCTTTGAATGCATGTTGGTATAAACCGACTCTGAAATATAGGTGTAGTACCGAGTGGGCAAAGCCGCCAATTTTGCCGCATTATTTGAAGCCGAGCCCACCCACACAAGGTCATTAGTGCCACGAACACCCGTTCTCGCAAATAAAAGTTTCGAGGTATCCACACCTACTTTTTGCTTAAGCTCGAATCCACTGTTTGGGTATTGCGCCTTAATAGCGGGGCGAAGAATGTTAAAGACAGCATAATTGATTTTTAAAGCGCAATCGACCGCAGAAGTATTTTTCGAATCTCCAATGAATACGCCCATCACGCGATCACCGTCGTAGGCCGTAACAACTCCACCACAGTCAGCGATTAATTTTGCGGCGCAGTATAAGTAGTTCTTATACACTTCCGCTGCGAATATCGAACTTTGAGTTCTAACCAATTCAGTAGATTCCGCTAAGTCAGCGTACAGAACGGTTCCATCGAGCTCGACGCCATCATTGCCTTCCAATTTGATTTGATCGTAAGTGGGCACAACTTGTCCATCCCGCCGTGTCCATTGGCCTTGAAATACACCTTTCACGTATTTGCTCAAATCATCATTTAAACCCATTTACTCACCTCTTCAATTCCTTTAGAAACGCGCCCACGCTGCAAAAGCGAGTAAACCTACCGCCACTCCCGAAAGTGCCAATGACCATCTAATTAAGCAAAACTTCTTGTCGACAATCTTTGAAATCCGCCACAGTTGATGCCTTGTTCGATATCCGTCATCAACTCCTGTTTTGTTCAGTGCTTCAGTAAACGCAGCAAGTGTGTCGAACGTTGCGACGTGCCCCCAGAAGGTAATTCCGTCCTTGGCATCCACTTTGGTGTATCTCGGCCAAATCGCCGAAGCCGCGGCCCATACGGACAAGACTGCAGAAAATGCACCCATCCACCAACTCACTTGCCGAAACCCATGGAGCGTCGCGGGAGTCCAATTTCCTGCAAGTAATCCGCCCGTGATGGCTCCGAATCCAATCCCTAAAGTCGTCAAAATCGACGAGGCCTTTTGATCTGCCTTGAGGATTTCCTCGCGTGCCTCGGCCAACAATATGGATTCCATACGTCTTTCCTTCTTTCCTAAGTTTCAGTGAGGACGACAGAATTGCAATCCTGACAGAGCTAGAAAATCATCGCGATAGGATCTGAAGATAACATCGGATTAGGTTCATTCATGCGAATGAACCATTGCTTATGGAGTGTCCCAGAAAGACTGCGCCAACAATGCAGCCCCACAACTGACCGGCAGATACTCAAATGCCTACTCAATGCACAGCCCAACCCCCACAGTCCACGCAAAGCCAACTGGCCCATACGGTTGCGTTAATGACCGGTTGGGGAGGTCTCTAGAGATTCATCCCTCTTGTCGGCTTATCCCGACATCTCAATTAAGGTGACATTAACGATTAGTCGGGTTGCCGATACCAGCGTTTTAAAAGAAGTCGATCGCATCCCTCCGTACGTCCGCCTGGACTCCAGCTTGCCCCTATATTTCAGAACTCGGCGCTACTGCCCCACGACTAATTTCCGGTACCACCTGGCTACGTTCCTACTAACTGGCCGCCTGATTTACCCCTCACTTACCCCTCACCTGAGGGAGAAAGGTGAATGTTTTAGATCAGCTTAAAAAGTCGAATTCGAATGAAATCACACCTGCTTTGACTTTGCGTGTGGAATCCATCAATTAAAATGCGATTTTAAAGACTTTTCCTTACCATGGAAACGCTCTACCGACTGAGCTAGGGGGGCACTAATTTCGAAGGCTGAGCGTACAACCTAATTGGGGGTGTCGCGAAATCGTCCGATTTTTGAAAAAAAGAAAGTGAGGATTATTCGGTCGGATCGAGAACGATTTTCCCTACGGTAGCTCGCGAAAGCATCGCTTCGTGAGCCTGGCGAGCCTGTGAAAGCGGGTAAGTGGCGCCGACGATGGGCTTGAGCGCACCTGAGCTGATCAGCCCAAAGAGTTCCAGAATGACGTCGTAGAGCAGTTCCTTCTTGCCGAAGCAATGAGCCAACCAAAACCCAGAAACGCTCTTGCTTCCGTGCATTAGTTCGCCGCCAGTAATGGCTCGCGGTGCCACGCGAGAGGCCATACCGAAAACCACCAAACGACCAAATGGCGCCAAAACGGCAAGTGAATCCTCAAAAGTCTTACCACCGACCATTTCTAGAACGAGATCAACTGGCTTGCCATGATTGGCGGCAAGTAGATCAGCAGCTAGATTCTCAGATTTCGCATTTACAACGACATCGGCGCCCAGGGATTTCACGAGTTCGCCTTTTGCCCCTGAAGGATCGGAAACAACTGCAATGACAAATCCACCCCACAATTTCGCTAACTGGATTGCAATCACTCCAACTCCGCCAGCAGCTGCGTGTATAACAACGGATTCGCCGCTTTTAAGATGGCCTTGAGTTTTTAAGAGATGATAGGCAGTGCTTCCTTGCACCATCATTGCCAGAGCTGCTCCATCGGAGACATTTTCTGGAATCGGCATCAAGGATGCGGTGCTAGCAATTCCATACTGCGCATATCCGCCAGAAACAGGGGCAAGAACGCGCGTGCCAGATTCTGTGGTGCCGACAATTTCCAGACCAGGTATCAATGGCAAAGTTTGTGGCGACAAGTAACTGTTTTCAGTCTGATGGGTATCGGCGTAATTGATCCCGATGGCGCTGACTTTAATGAGAGATTCACCAGGACCAGGTGTCGGAGTTTCTACATCAATATATTGAAGAACTTCTGGGCCACCGAATGAAGTGAGTTGGATTGCTTTCATCCTTAGATGTTAGCCCAGAAGTCAATGAACTTCAGTACTTGCTATCCCTTTGTTGAACCAAGGGTCAGACCGGAAACAAATTGCTTTCGGAGGGTAAAGAAAACAATCAATGTTGGAATAAAGGCCAAAGTTGCACCTGCTGCCAACAAGTTGTAATCGGTAAAGAATTCACCCTGTAGGTTGCTCAGAGCAGCGGTAATAGGACGCTTGTCACCACTACTAAGAAGTGCAACGGACCAGAAAAAGTCGTTGTAAATCCACGTAGTCATTAATACACCAAGGGAAGCCAACGCCGGACGTAACAACGGCAATATAACCACGTAATAGTGCTTCCAAACGCTAGCGCCATCCACCAAAGCTGACTCCGAAATTTCTTTAGGAATAGTCTTTAAGTAGTTGCTCAGCACGAACGTGGCAAAGCCCATTTGTAGCGCAACATGAATCAAGATCAAGCCCAATTGCGTGTTGTAGAGAACCCCATCACTATTAATAAAGTTTGGGACCCAGGTGTGGATGTAGAGACGGAAAATAGGGATGAATACCAATTGTGGTGGCAACAAATTTCCGGCAGTGAAGAGCATCAACAGGCCAACATTGAATTTGAAACTGTAGCGGCTAACGACAAATGCGACCATCGAAGCGAGAAAGAGCGTGATAAGGACGGCAGGGACCGCGACTTCGAAAGAGTTAATGAAGTATTTCCACATTTGGGATTGAACTAATGCAGTCCAATAATTGTGAAGATTTAGAGTGTGTGGCCAGGAAACCGAGCCATACTTGAGTACATCGCCATATGGACGCAGCGACTGTAGGAGAGTCCAAAAGATTGGAAACATCCAGACAAGGGAGAAGACAAACAGAATCGAGATGGCGATTGAGTTGCCGACTTTAGAACTTTTCCCGGTAACCATTTTTTATTTACTTATCCTTTTTAAAGGTTTGATAGAGATAAAGCATGATTGGGATAATTGAGAGCGCAAAGAGGATGGTCGCTAGCGCTGATCCCCATCCGATACGAGTAGCTTCACCAAAGATATTGTCATAAACCAAGACGCCGAGTAACTGCAACCCGTTTCGACCGCGGTTAATAATGTAAACCAAGTCAAAAGCTCGCAATGAATCAATTACCGTGATAACGATAATGATGACATTAACTGGACGAAGTGATGGAAAAATAACTTTTCGGAAGGTGTACCAGGATGTGGCACCGTCAATTGCTGCGGCTTCATGAAGTGATGGATCCACCGACTTCATACCTGCTAAATACAACAACATTACGTAACCTATATGTCGCCACGAAGCGATGATTAAAACTATCCAAATATTCTTATGAGGATCGCCAAACCAAGAGACTGCGGTCTGAGCATCTGTATTTCCCATAACCGAGTTAACAAAGCCGTTGGTGCGGAAAATGTAGTCCCACACGATTCCGGTAACGGCCAATGAGAGCACCATTGGCAAATAGAAAGCGGTTTGGAAAAACTTAGTTCCCTTGAGTTCTTTATCGATGTAGTAAGCCAAAATAACGCCAAGGGGCGTTGCGATAATGGCAAAGAAACCCAACCAGAGAACGTTATTTCTGACTGCTGGTTTAAAGTCCTGGTAGATCGTGAAAATTTGTTGGTAGTTCTTGAGCCCTACCCAATGAATTTCATTGAGTCCGCCGATGCCATCCCAATAAGTGAAGGAGAGAGCGACGGTGCAGAGTGCTGGAATCCAAACAAGAAGAATGTGAAGAATGGTGGGGCCGCCAACTAAACCGCTCAATACTGCGCGATCGGTTGTGGTGAAGTTGTGCCCACGCCGACGGCGACGGGGAGTTGCCTCCGCCGCCGCCGTCTTTGTAGAAGTGCTAGATGTCATTAAATAGGAATCCTATGCCACAGCCTTAGGCTGGTGGCAACGCATCCCATTGTTGTTGAAGATCTGTGGCGATTGCCTTTGGATCTCCGCCACCCAAGAACTTTTGCAACGCACTCTGGAAGATAGTGCCAGCGAAGTCTGGACGGGAATCGCGATCGAAGAACTGTGCGATGTACTTGCAACCGTTGACCAAGTTGACCTGTGAAAGGGCAAATGGGTCTGATGGCTTTGGCATCTTGTTGTTCGCGAAGAGCGCCGTTGGAGCTACCGCGAGTACTGCCTTGCCATATTTGTCTGATGAAATGAACTCAGCCAATGACTTAGCATTTGCAAGATTCTTTGAAGCATGCTTGGAAAGCATGTAACCATCGATTGGGGCTTCAACTGCTTCACGACCATAAGCTGGGGTGATCTCAGGGAAAGCAAAGAGCGCTAGGTCAGCAAGATCTGCTGGATCGGTGTAGATGGAAGCGTGGAACGCACCCATAACCTGCATAGCGGCCTTCTTCTGAAGAACGAGTTGTGCTGCGCCATCCCAAGCTAGATCCAGAACGTTGTTGTTCTGATAAGGGAACATGGTTGCCCAGTTAGCGAAGGTCTTCTGAACGCGTGGGTCAGTCCACTTTGCACGACCAGCGGTCAAGTCCATGTGGAACTTAAAGCCGTTGGTACGGAAGTTGATGAAGTCGAATGTTCCCATTGCTTCCCAACCACCCTTGTCGCCAAGTGCGACTGGAGTGATGCCCTTTGATTGGAAAGTCTTGCAAGCGTTGATGAAATCAGCCCAAGTAACGATGGTGGCTGGATCTACGCCGGCAGTCTTAAAGACTGACTTGCGGTACATGATGGCCCATGGGTACCAGGTTGTTGGAATGAAGTATTGCTTTCCATCCAAGCCGGTTGAGGCATTCTTGTAACCTGCGGAGAAATTAGGTGCGATCTTCTTCCAAACATCGGAGATGCTAGTTGCAAGGCCCTTCTTTGCGAAGAACTGCATGCGGTAACCAGCGAACCAGGTGAAGATGTCATCTGGTGTGCCCTGAAGGTAAGAGTTGATCTGATTTTGGAAGGTGTTGTGATCGACGGTATTTAATTTAACGTCGAATCCAGCAGTTTTAGCTGCAGCAACCCAGGCCAAGTCGTTCTTGCGAGCGGCTGGATCGGATTGGTTAGAACCAACGGAAACCTTCTTGGCACCGGCTGCGTCTGCTGAACTAGCAGTTCCGGCACTTACAAGGCCACCTGCTGCAAGTGCTCCAGCACCGGCAACGGTTCCCTTTAATACGGAGCGACGGGATACGCCCTCCTCGGTAAACATATCTGACATTTTTTCCCATTTCTCTTCTGCTGAAGTTTTCGGAAAGCATCCCCACTATAAAATTGAGGCAAACCAAAAGTATGTGTGGCAGTGAATTAGTGCAAGCACCATTTGATAACGAAATCATCACAATTGTTTTTGATATACAATTATGTCCTAATGAAACTAGGAAAGTTTTCGCGACAAGACCTTTCGTTCGTCACAAAAGTGCGAGTCAATCTTGTGATTTTTCTTTTCTTACTAGTGATCGTGGTCACCTCCAGTTTTATTGGCTTTCATCAGTACTCAGAAAATCACCAGCCAAAACTCCCTCCAATCCCCTCTCATCCTGATATTCCGCAACAGCCTTTGTTAACTTTCCAAAAATCTTTACTAGTGAAGACCCCGGTGGACCTTTCTGCTTATCAAAACTCAACTTGTGCCCCTTTGGCTAAAAATTGGGTAGCGCAGGAAAATAAAAAACCGGGCTTGGCTTTGACGATGAACGACTGGGCCAAGATTGATATAAGTAATCCTTACGGAAGTGTTTTATGGCTGAACAAAACGAGTGTTTCGTGCGGTGAAACCGTGGATATTCATGCCTCTTTATACTCAACTCATAGTCCAGATTTTGTTAAAGGCGATCGAACAATTGCAGTCATCAGAATTGGCTGGTACAACGGATCAGGTGGACGTGAAATCTGGAGAAGTCAACCCACTTCGTTAAAGGCAGAGAGAATTCCCTTTGCATCATCGGGCTTTCGAATGATCGAAACCAAATGGAAGACCACGCTCTCCCTTCACATTGGGAATGACTGGAAGCCGGGTTTCTATTTAGTTACAACAATTTCTCCGACTGGAAAGATCGAAGGCGCAGCTCCATTGATCGTACGAAGTCCTACAGCATCTTCTTCGCTTGTCCTTGTCCACTCCACGCTTACCTGGACTGCCTACAATATTTTTGGCGGACGTTCCCTTTACTTTGGACCAGGCAATACTCCAGCTGCAAAAAATGCTGAGCGAAGTCGAGTCTCATCCATGGACCGACCGATCGTTGGAAGTGGAGCGATACATATTCAACGCGATGGAATTGCCTTAGTGCAATATTTGGAGATGGAAGGATTCAATGTAGATCAGATCGCAGATACCGATCTTGATCAATGGCCATCGCTAGCGACCAATTATCACGGAATGATTTTTAGCGGCCACGCCGAATACTTCACTCGCAGAGAATTTCAAGCCACCATGGCTGCACGTAACAATGGCGTCAATTTACTTTTCTTAGGTGGCAATACTGCTTACTGGCAAACACGAGTGGCGGCATCACCTTCTGGAAAATATCGTCATGTGATTGTCTACCGCGATGCCAAGACCGATCCAATTATCAATCCGTATCAAGCCACGATTCAATTCGCCGATAAAAGGATTAACACTCCGGGAAGTTTGCTCACCGGAGGAACTACCGAAGGTGTGCATGTCTATGGTGATCTATATCCATATGAGATTCCCAATTGGCTTCATATTCCAGTATCGACAGAACTCATAGGCTGGGCATCGGATAGCGAGATCGAAGGAATGGGCAAAGGTAAGGCTGAGCCACCAAACGTTCATATTATTTTTGAAGGCATGATGAAGTTACGCGACGCTTGGAAACTTACCGCGACGGTAAAAGGTCGGATTCCTCGAGCTCAATCCATTTGGTTTACGACTCCTTCGGGTGCGGCCGTATTTAATGCAGGAATAACGCTATGGCCTTGCGATCTCTTGCCTTCTTGCTCAGTTACGCGGATGATTCCAAGTTCTCGAGCATCACTTCAAGAAGTGACGCGCCAAATCCTGCTCTTATGGCAGCAGAAGGAAATTGGTAGGAAACTTCAATGAGTGAACGCTTGTACCATTTGCCAAACCCGCCCCATTGGCATCGACCACACCATGGTGAACCTCGTTGGCCGGTCACCTTTGTTGCCGTATTAGTAATTGTTTTGCAATATCTCTTACCTAATTCGCTCTCGTTGAAAAGCCAGCCATATATATCCTTGCTCGAAGCTATATTGGCCTTGGCACTTTTTATTATTAATCCTGGACGAATTAGCAAACACAAGCGCGAGCGTTGGATTTTGGGTGTTGGCCTCACTGGAGTAATGACTCTTTCCAATATCGCTTCCGCAGTACGTTTGATACAAAGTTTGATCCATGGAACGGTCAACAACGCTAACGATTTGCTCTCGTTTGGCGGTTCTATTTGGTTAACCAATATTGTCGTATTTGCACTTTGGTATTGGGAATTTGATCGCGGAGGTCCAGGCGCCAGAGCGCAAGCGTTAGATCCCTATCCGGATTTTCTTTTTCCACAGATGTCATCGCCAGAATATGCCCCTGCTGATTGGGCACCTTCATTTTTCGATTACCTCTATGTCTCGTTTACCAATGCCAGCGCGTTCAGTCCGACCGATGTTCTTCCGGTTAGTCGATGGGCAAAAATGTTAATGATGATTCAGTCGGCTACCTCATTAATAACTGTTGGACTTGTTATTGCCCGAGCCGTTAACATTTTGAAATAATTTACGACCTTATTTACTTTCTTTTTTTGCCTTCACTATCTGATTTATCTGCTACATCCGAAAGTGCCGGCGAACTGTTGTCCAACGAATCGGCAATACGATCTAAATTGGAGATCAACGAAATACTTCGGATGAGCTGTTCTTGATCTGAGGATTCTGCGCCTTCCATCAAAGTTTCAGCCAGCGCTGCTCCAGCTTCGCGAACTTCATCGCTTATGAGGTTGTCTACAAAACTGTCATCAACGTCATTCATCATTTCTATTTTGGCACTGATCGCATAGCTGGCCGTCGAGAGCGCCTTGGAGATCTGGCGCTTAGTTGATGCAGGAATGCCACCGTCGACAACTGAATCAAAGAGGGTTCGAGCGATGGTTCGAACTTGCACCACCGTATGTTCCACGGCTACCCCTCGAGCATAAGTTTCCTCGGCAACCGAGGTTTCGGCAGTCGGGAACCACCGAGCGAAACGGCGGGCTTCATCGGCCTGGGCTCGAATTCCAGGGATCTCCTCCACTAACGAACGAGCTCGTACCAGCCACGATCCAGCCGCTTCCTGGGTATATCCAGCCGCTACCCCTTGGGACATTTCATGGAGAAGTTTGGATGCGCGCAATCCCAAAGATGCAATCTGATCTTGGGCACGACCAACTGGGGTCTTTGGATGAGAAAAATAAGAAAACCCCATGGCAATCGCTGCGCCAATCAAGGTGGAAGTCAATCGGTGCCAGGCTGTGGTTTCACTTAACCCTGGACCAATAACGATAAGCGCAGTCACAGGCACATTGATTGAAGCAACTTCGCCCAAACGCAACGCGCGAGCAACTACGGAACATAAAACGACGGTGATACCCACGGTGATGAATCCAAAATGAAAAATGGCGGTCGTGGTTAAAGCAATGATCGCGCCAATGGCAGTTCCTAATATCTGACCGATTCCTTCACGAACCGATTTATGCAGTGAGATTCGGGTGCTCAAAGTGCAGACGATTGCCGCTACTAATCCGCCATGAGGAAAGGCTAAATCACCAACTTGCCACGCAATTGCTGCGGCCACTGAGGTAACAAAAACCTGGCGAACCCAATTCTTTCGATCGGTAAAGAGTTTGATAAGGCGCGAAAGAAAACGCCGCATCGATTTTTATTGCCCGCCGGTTCTAACCAGCGAGCAAAACTCCAAAGTAGGTGGCCAAGATGGCAGTAGTCCCACTGATAGAGCCCCAGAGGGCAAGAGAGGCGGTACTTTTTGATTTGGAATGAATTAATGCGGCAACTCCCGAGAGGAGAACGACAGTCATTTTTATTCCTAAAACCATATGGTAATTACCCGTCGCATCGGCAGGAACTTTCGCCATATTCCAGGCGCCAGTCAGGAGTAAGACGGCAAAAGCTGGCCAAGCAATTTTGTTAAAGGCGCGGGCAGCGAGCCTTGGTAATTCTGGATCCCGGTTGCGCAAAATGGGAACCAAGGCCGCCAAGGTAAATTGGCCGCCCACCCAGATCGTGGCTGCGAGCACATGTAAAACCAATCGAATACTGTCCATTGCTGAGGCAAGATGCATAGGAAGAAGGTTAGTCCCGGCCAGGGTCACAAAGACCTCAATATTTCATCTCTTTTCGCTGATCTTTCATAAATAGGCAGATAATGTGCAAAATCACATTTCTAGACCGATAGGCTACAAACCTCACATCATAAGAGAGGTAGGTCTCGCTTGGACATCGAAACCTCTCGCATTTTAGTTGTAGATGATAATGACGACATTCGCGACTTAATAGTTCATATTCTTAAAGCGCACGGATATGAAGTCTCCGAAGCGAGCAATGGCGAAACTGCACTGGATCTCTTAACTACTCAACTTCCAGATCTTGTACTTCTCGATGTGATGATGCCTGGCCTTTCTGGCTATGAAGTTGTTGAAAGAATTCGATCGCACGAAAACTCTCAAATAGCTGCCACTTCAATTTTAATGATTACCGCTAAGTCACAGGTAACTGATGTGGAACTGGCCATGGCTTCTGGTGCATCTGGTTACCTAATAAAGCCCTTCCGTCAATCAACGCTAATAGAAAAAGTTCACTTCATTCTTAATCAGCCACAACACGCTATGGAACGGTCGCTTTAGATGTCGACAAGAATCAAATTAATCACGAAATACTCAATTTTGGGCCTGGCCTGCGTCATGCTGATTTCTGCCTGTGGATCGAAGAATCTGACCGCTGAACCGAAAAACACTTCCAGTCCGGTCGCTACGCCTACACCTTCCAACCCTTATGGCGCCGCACCAATTGATCCCCCTGGTCCCAACGAAACTGTGCTGCGATTGCAAAAAGGAAGCAAAGTCCTTAATTTCACATTAGAAACTTTGGCAAAAGTGGGAACATCCGAACTCACCATCGAAGAACCATTCGTTAAAGCAACTCAAACTTTTACGGTAATTCCACTGTCCAAGTTATTTGACCTAGTGGGAATTGTGCCAACAGATAAGGTTTCTACGAAAGCTTTGAATGATTATGTGTATGACAACACTGCTGAAAAATTCCTGACTGCAAATGGTTACCTAGCCATTAAGCGGGAGGGCGTATCCATTCCTTACGATCAAGGCGGCGTAATTCGGATTATTTTTCCAAATGACAGCGTCTGGTCACACTTTCTAGATCCTTGGAACTGGTCACTCGACTCTATAACTGTTAAATAATTATGTTCTCTCGAAACCAAAAATCTTTACCACCAACTGAGTACAGATTTCGTCCAAACTTCGGGCAGGCCCTGCTTGCCATCTGGTGCTTGATTATTTTGGCCGCCTTAACTTTTTCGACATTTGATTCATCTCGAACCGCATTCAAAGAGGCGAGCGTACTAAAACAAGCTGAAGCTCCAGCTGCTTCGTTGATTTTTACTCAGAGAGAATCCCTCGTTTATGCCGCTCGAGTAGGTGAGTGGCTGGGAGGAACCATCCCACGTCGCCAAGTTCAGATCGCCCGAGCCCTGCTCGCGCAGCGCTTGAACGTGGTAAGCAATGACGGTACAACTACAGGTCAATTAGCGACTCCCGAATTTATCGATTCACTACGATCTATGGATCAAATTGTTGATAGTGCAAAACCAGGAGTACTCAGCGAATCCGATCAACACTGGATATTTTTATTAACTCAGCCTTTCCTAAATGCCTTTATAGCCAGCGCAAGAGATGTAGTGGTCCAATATCAGCAAGCTATCGATATTCAGTTAAATACCGATGCCAAGCAACGGGCCAGTTCCTCGCAACAAAATCTCTTTCTCCTTTACGCTCTACTAATTCTCGGTTCAATATTGATTGGATGGACGGCTTTAACTTTGGTTCGGCAATATCGGAGAGCACAAATTGTTATTGAGCAAGACACACTTCTGTTGGAGCACGCACAAACTCAGTTAGATGAACTTTCGCAAACATTGGAACGAAAGAGAATAGAAGACCAAAGAATCTCAGATGCGCGCGAGTCTATGCGTGTCTCTGCTCGGGCCATCTCAATTTCAATCCGCGAATTTTTAGACCACGATGAAATGGCTCAAAAATTCTGTGCTCGAATCGGTGGAGTATTTGGCGCGAGTTTAGTGGCAGTGAGCACATTCCCAGATGATCGGGTTTCCCGAATATCTGCATCTTGGACCGCCGACAGTCATACTTTAGAAAATGAGAAGTTGAACCTTAATGAATTCGGAATGCAGGCGATCATCTCTAGATTATGGGAAGAAAGTTCACTCTTATATTTGGACGAAAATAACATCGACTCAAACCCTAAGTTAACGGATCTAAGCGCGCGAAGCTTGTTCCACAACATCATGGACAAAAATGAATTTAAGCAGTTATTACTCATACCTATCGGCGAAGGCACAAAAGGATTTGGTTATGTACTAGCTGGAAGCACGAATAAAGATTTTGAGTGGGATGATTTCGCCACGCAAACCATGCAATTCCTTGGTGCTCATTTGGCTTACAGTATTATCGAAAGCGAACTCCTGGCGACTCAACTAGTCGTAGAACAGTTGGAACAATTAAATGAAGCCAAGAACGATTTCATTTCAACTGTTAATCACGAACTTCGAACCCCACTCACATCTATCATTGGATATATCGATTTGCTCAAAGATTTACCAAGGGGTTCGGTCAACGAACAGGCTGCTAAATTCCTAAACACCTTGGATCGTAACGCCCAAGCACTCTTGGATTTGGTGGAGAGCATGCTGGCACTTTCGCGACTGGACTCCAGAGAAGAAGCGATTTCCAAGCAAGAAGTTGATGTTCATAAAATTTTGTTCAACAGCATTTTTGTCTGCGAACCTGCGGCTTCAGCCAAACATATGACTATTGAATTGGTGCCAGAGAAAGCGATTACCGACTATTCCACTTCCGGCAATGGCGGTCAGCTTTCGCAGGTATTTATTAATTTAATTTCAAATGCCATTAAATTCAGCCCCTCAGGAAGTCAGATCTTGGTTTCCATCGATAAATGCCTCGGTGCTCATGAAGAAGAATTATTGAGAATAGCCATCAAAGATGTTGGAATCGGAATTCCTCCCGGCGATATCAAGCGACTTTTTACTCGCTTCTTTCGGGCCCAGAATGCCGTGGATGGACAACACCAAGGCACGGGTTTAGGACTGGCTATCGTGGAACGAATAGTCACCCTTCATGGTGGCTTTGTTGAAGTTGAATCGGTTCTCGGCCAAGGAACAACGATGATTGTTAAATTACCCACTAAAAAAGGAATGGTCGATCAGTTGATCGCGGCTCGCCGCGAGGGGGTATTGAGCCGAGCCATTTTGGCATTAAAATCTGCCTCGGTTGAAAACTTGTACGGGGTCTCGCACGAGATGGCTGGATCGATCGGGATGTACTCCTTTGACGCTGAGGGAGAAGAACTCAAGGACTATTCGCACTGGTTGCGGAATAATCCGGATGCTCCAACCAAAGATGTACAAGAGCGACTTGCTCACATCCTTGAAAAAATGCAAGCTCGCTTAGACCAAATCCAGGAGAGATAGGACTTCAAATGCAAAATGCCATGATCCTCATAGTTGATGACAATGAAGATGTCCGTCAATTTGTTCGAGCGAGCCTTGAGCAAGAAGGGTTCCAAGTTGCCGAGGCAATTGATGGGACTTCTGCGCTGACGGTTTTCCAAGAGATAAAGCCGTCGGTAGTAATCCTTGACTTAACTATGGGCCAGCCCGATGGATTTGAAGTTTGTCGAGAGATTCGAAAAGTTTCGAATGTTCCGATCATAATGTTGACCGTTCGAAGCGAAGAGTTGGACGAAGCAATGTGTTTGGCGGCTGGTGCCGATGACTACATCACTAAGCCGGTGTCAGCTCGAATTCTGGCCTTGCGCGTTTCTGCTCAGCTTCGTCATGCAAACCCAGCTCTTAAAGAAAGTCGCGAGCGCTTAACTTTTGGTCCCCTTGAGCTGAATTTGGAATCTCGCGAACTTCAAATCGGAGAGTCCAGTGTTTCCTTAACTCGCACCGAATTTGATTTTCTGCGGTTGTTGATGGAGCAACCAAAGCGCGTCTTTACTCGCGAACAAATCATCGAAGCGATTGGTGGGTCTCAATATTTCGGTAGCGATCACCTGCTCGATACTCACGCCTCCAGACTCCGAATTAAAATTCGAAGTGCTGGCGGCCCAAATGTCATTTCTGCCGTAAGAAGTGTGGGCTATCGTTTATCTGCTGGAACGGCCTGATTTACGTTAAATCGACTTATCCCGGCACGGGAAGGTATTGGGCTTTAGTTCATGGATTATCTAGGTCTGGCAGGCTTGGTCTTTGGCTGTAATTTACTGCCAGCCTTCGCGCCTCCAACTTGGACGATTCTGGTTCTCTATCGATTGAACTCGCACTTGGCTCCCGTCCCATTAATCCTTATCGGCGCAATTTCGGCAGGTTGTGGTCGATACCTATTGGCGAGAGGTACTGGATTGC
Source organism: uncultured Actinomycetes bacterium (assembly GCA_903850565.1). Taxonomy (GTDB): domain Bacteria; phylum Actinomycetota; class Actinomycetes; order Nanopelagicales; family Nanopelagicaceae; genus CAIMZW01. The sequence goes on along the minus strand of CAINLV010000085.1, from coordinate 20,272 downwards.
TAAGGTCCCGAATTCCCGCGAAACATCTTGCTAATCTGGAAAGTGCTGGTGGGCTCTTAACCCAGAATCGTAAAACTGCCTTCGCCGGGCTCTCATTATTTGCACTTTCTCCCCTGCCCTCAGCGCAACTCTTTGAAGCGGCAGGATTGATCGGAAAGAAATTGGTGCCGCTTACTCTCGCCTTCTTCGCCGGAAGATTAATTAGTTATTCCATCTACGTCACTGGTGCGACTCAATTGAAGGATAGAAATTTGGGTTCAATTTTCACATCTGGATTTAAATCCCCTTTAGGGATCGCAATCCAAATTGTGGGGATCTTGGGGATATACCTGTTAACCAGAATTAACTGGCAACGATTCTTGCCCAAACACAATCAAGAAGTGAAATAATCTTCGTTCACAAGTAAACACAAAGGACTCACAATGAAAAATGTCCCCAAAGGCTGGTTTTATGTAACTGCCCAATTCCTGCTTCTTATTGTGATAGCTCTCTCAAAAGGTGCAGCTAAGCATCCATCTCTTGCCACAATCTTTGGTGCAATTCTTTTTGCGGCATCAATTTTTATCTTGATAATTGCCGTTAAAGAACTCCGCCCATCCCTGACCGCGCTTCCTGAACCAAAAGTAGATGCACCCCTAATTACGACTGGGATATACGGCGTGATTCGTCATCCAATGTATTTGGCGGTGATCATGATGGCCATTGGAATGTCATTGGTTCATTGGTCGATGGCTGCAGCAATAGAGACGGTACTTCTTGTGATGGTCTTAGGATTCAAACTCCGCTACGAGGATCTACTCCTCCATGAAAAATGGCCCGATGCGCATGATTACCAAAAAAGCACTGGAGCGGTGATTCCAAAATTCTCATCAAAGTGATCGAGATTCAATTACGATGAGGACATATGTTTAAGAAAAATCCCCCATCGTGGCGCTGTGTTGCCTGTAAAGCCCCTATCGCGATTGACGCCTACTATTGCAAGAAATGCCGAGCGCTGGTTTCTCTCGATTTAGCTCCTGACGCTCGAGAAATCGATCGGACATTTCGCACGAAGTTAAATAGGGCTTGGCACATGAGGGCAGTTGCCAAAATAAGTTGGACCCTGGTGATTGGTATTTCATTGGTAAGTGGTTCTTACTTTGCCAACACCATCAGGATCGCAAGAGTCGATAATCATTCAAGTGCCACTTTCGTGATGAAGGTAGATTCACCATCTAGCCCATTTCAATGCTCAGGAACTATCTGCCAGGCCACCGTTGAAATCACCAACAAGACCAATCGGTCGGCAACCCTGCGCGGGATTCCCAACATCAAGCTAGCCAGCGGAAAAAGATATGGGCCGGTGAACCTGACAATGGGTTCCGAGCACCTCTATTTCGCCGATAAGTATTGCCATCAAAGCTTTGATCTGACTTTTGCGCCCAAAGAGAGCAAGAAATTCCTGGGCGTCTGTGCTCAAAACCTGCCTGGTACCCAGATTGCAACCGGAATCGAAATTTTGAGTGCTCCCCAGGATGGTTCCCCAACGAAGGTGATTCTCTCCGTAGATATGCAGGTTGCAGTTCCTTCGCGTCCATAAGTGCCAGCTTGACCCGAATCCCCACTTTGGGTCGATAGCAGATCTCACCCAATCTCCAGCCAATTGTGACCAAAAACTTGCCCTTACCCCCTTTTATATTTCGAACAACATGGCAGGATTTCATCGTGTCCAAACCGATAGTCACATTAAATTCCGTAGTCATTCGATTTGCTGGCGACAGTGGTGATGGTATGCAACTCACTGGCGACCGATTCACTATGGATACCGCAAGTCTTGGAAATGATCTCTCTACTCTGCCAAACTACCCGGCCGAGATTCGAGCTCCGCAAGGCACCTTGCTTGGCGTCTCATCCTTTCAACTCCACTTTGCTGACCACCATGTACGAAGTCCCGGTGATGCACCCGATGTTTTAGTGGCCATGAACCCGGCCGCGCTTAAGGCCAACATCAAGGACATGCCGCGGGGCTCTACGATCATCGTGGATAAGGATGAGTTCACCTCTCGAAACCTCACCAAGGTCGGCTATGACGCCAATCCACTCGAGGACGGCTCATTGGACAGTTACAAAGTCCATGCAGTGGCACTGACCTCTATGACGGTTGGCGCGCTCTCCGAACTAAGTTTGTCTCGAAAAGAAGCTGAGCGCTCAAAGAATATGTTTGCACTTGGAATTTTGACCTGGATGTTCCATCGTCCAACTGAGGCAACTCAGAAGTTCTTGGAAGCAAAATTCGCAAAGAAACCCGAGATCTTGAAAGCAAACTTGTTGGCCTATCAATCTGGCTGGAACTACGGCGAAACTACCGAGGATTTTTCAACCTCCTACGAAATCGCACCGTCCAAAATGCAAGCCGGAACTTATCGAAACATCAGCGGCAACACCGCTCTTGCACTGGGACTTATCGCCGCATCAGAAAAGTCGGATTTGCAGCTATTTTTGGGTTCCTACCCCATCACTCCTGCTTCCGACATTTTGCACGAGCTTTCCAAGCAGAAAAAATTCAACATCATCACCTTCCAAGCCGAAGATGAAATTGCTGCCGTCGGTGCTGCACTTGGCGCTTCCTACGGTGGCGCATTAGGTATAACCACTACATCAGGCCCTGGTATCGCGCTAAAGAGCGAAATGATCGGCCTTGGCGTAATGCTTGAACTGCCACTTATCATTGTGGATGTCCAGCGCGGCGGTCCATCCACTGGACTTCCAACCAAGACAGAGCAGTCCGATTTGCTGCAAGTCATGTATGGACGCAATGGCGAATCCCCTGCAGTGGTTTTAGCCGCTTCAACCCCAAGTGATTGTTTTGAGATGGCCTTCGAAGCAGTCCGGATCGCTACTACTTATAGAGTGCCAGTCTTCTTACTCTCTGATGGGTACATTGCAAATGGTTCAGAACCATGGCGAATCCCAGAAGTAGATTCATTGCCAGCAATTTCGGTTGAGTTTGCAAAAACTCAGGAGAATTTCCAACCTTACCTTCGAGATCCAAAGACTTTGGCCCGACCTTGGGCAATTCCAGGAACCCCAGGAATTGAGCATCGAATCGGCGGACTTGAGAAAGCCGATAAAACGGGTGGCATCTCTTACGATCCAATGAACCATGACTTTATGGTGCGTACTCGGGCAGCGAAAATTGAAGGAATCGAAGTTCCCGATTTGATCGTTGATGATCCATCTGGCGACGCGCAAGTTCTCTTCCTCGGTTGGGGTTCAACTTATGGACCTATCGCTACCGCAGTTGAAGGTTTGCGCGCCAATGGGCAAAAAATTGCTCAGGCACACTTGCGATATATAAATCCATTTCCAAAGAACTTAGGCGAAGTTTTAAATAAATATCCCAAAGTCCTAACCCCGGAAATGAACCTTGGACAATTAGCTATGTTGCTTCGATCGAAATACATGAAAGACATCGTCGGGTACAACATGGTCCGTGGGTTGCCTTTCTCTACCGCCGAACTTATTGAAGCAGCGATGGGAGTCCTTGATGTCTGATTTGACCTTAACGAAGAAAGACTTTACTTCGGATCAGGAAGTTCGATGGTGTCCAGGTTGTGGAGATTACTCAATTCTCTCTTCTATGCAAGCCTTTCTTCCTGAATTAGGAATACCTCGCGAAAATATTGTTTTCATTTCAGGTATCGGATGTTCATCTCGTTTTCCTTATTACCTAAATACCTTTGGAATGCACTCGGTCCATGGTCGTGCTCCTGCCATTGCTTCTGGTTTGGCAATTGCTCGCCCAGACTTAACCGTCTTCGTGATCACCGGTGATGGCGATGCACTCTCTATCGGCGGAAACCATTTAATCCATGCACTTCGACGCAATGTTGAATTGAAGATTTTATTATTCAATAACCGAATTTATGGATTAACAAAAGGTCAATATTCTCCGACTAGCGAGCAGGGAAAGATCACAAAGTCTTCCCCACTCGGATCTCTAGATACGCCATTTAATCCAGTGTCACTTGCCATCGGGGCGGAAGCATCTTTTGTAGCACGAACCGTGGATAGCGATCGCAAACACCTGACCGAAACCTTAAGAGCGGCAACTGCTCACAAGGGTTCGGCACTTATTGAGATCTATCAAAACTGCCCAATTTTCAACGATGGCGCCTTTGATATCGTCAAGGATGCCGATACGAAAGAAGCATCTTTGCTTCAAATGATTGATGGTCAGCCCATTAAGTCAGCAACTCATGGCGTCGTCCGAAATGGCAATTCCTTAGAGGTAGTGGAATTAAGCAGCGTTGATGAGAGTCAATTGATTGTTCATGACTCACATAACCCTGACCCTTCCTACGCCTTCTCGCTATCTCGACTTTCAGGTTCAACCCTGTCCCATGTACCGGTTGGCGTCTTCCGCGATGTCGAGCGTGCTGGATATGGCTCCATGGTCCACGAACAATTAGCGGAGATCATCGGAAGTCAGGGCAAAGGCGACCTCAAGAAATTGCTACACGGCGGCGATACTTGGGAAGTTCACTAATCTGATTGTCTGAAAATAGCTGGCTTGCAAACTTTGCTTATTCAGCCGATTTGAGGAGAATTCAAGTATGACTGATGCAAGTGCGGGCTATCGATTTCGACAAGCGCTGGCGGTTGAATCTCCGCTACAAGTAGTGGGTACCATCAATGCCAATCATGCACTGCTGGCAAAGCGTGCTGGATATCGAGCCATATATCTCTCGGGTGGTGGCGTCGCCGCTGGTTCGTTAGGTCTGCCCGATCTTGGCATAACCACTTTGGAAGATGTTCTAGTTGATGTCCAACGAATCACCAACGTGTGCGACTTACCGCTTCTGGTCGATGTCGATACCGGTTTTGGGCCATCCGCCTTCAACATTGCCCGAACGGTAAAGTCACTCATAAAAGCTGGGGCTGGGGCCCTTCACATTGAAGACCAAGTTGGTGCCAAACGTTGTGGCCATAGACCTAATAAGGAAATTGTTTCCTCTGCCGAAATGGTGGATCGAATTAAGGCGGCCGTCGATGCTAGGACTGACGACAATTTCGTCGTCATGGCTCGAACCGATGCGCTGGCCGGTGAAGGCCTGGATTCCGCGCTAGAACGAGTCCAAGCCTATGTAGCTGCTGGGGCGGACATGATTTTCCCGGAAGCGATTCGCGATCTGGATATGTATCGGAAATTTGCAGATGTTGCTGGAGTACCGATTCTGGCGAACATCACCGAATTTGGTTTGACGCCGCTATTTACTCTTGAAGAACTTCGAAGTGCCAACGTCTCATTGGCTTTGTATCCACTATCGGCTTTTCGAGCTATGAACAAAGCAGCTGAAAATGTCTTTAACGCCATTCGAAAAGATGGCACTCAAAAATCCGTGTTAGATAGCATGCAAACACGCGAAGAATTGTACGAAAGAATTGATTATTACTCTTACGAATCAAGTTTGGATAAATTCTTAAGTGAGGAGAAAGAGAAATGACCCAAGAATTTAAGCCGAAAAAGTCGGTTTCCCTGTCAGGAATAGTGGCTGGAAATACCGCCCTCTGTACCGTCGGACGTAGTGGAAATGACCTTCACTATCGCGGCTACGACATCAGAGATTTGGCCGAGCATTGTGAATTCGAGGAAGTTGCCCACCTGTTAATTCATGGCTCGCTTCCCACATCCGAACAACTTTCAGGCTACAAACATAAACTGGGGCAATTGCGCGGACTATCTGATCACTTAAAAACAATCCTAGAATCATTGCCTGCAACTACTCACCCCATGGATGTTCTACGAACTGGGGTTTCGGCGCTTGGTTGTTTAACTCCAGAAAGTTCAGAACATTCCGAGCACCAGGCAAAGGAAATAGCAGATCAACTACTTGCCAGCCTTCCTTCGATTCTCCTGTATTGGTATCACTTCACTCATAGTGGAAAGAGAATTGACGTTGAGTCCGATGAAGATTCAATCGGAGGACATTTCCTACATCTTCTTCATAACGAAAAACCGAGCGAACAATGGGTAAAAGCGATGCACGCTTCCCTTATCCTCTATGCCGAACATGAATTTAATGCTTCAACATTTACCGCCCGAGTCATAGCTGGAACTGGTTCGGATATTTTTTCAGCTATCTGCGGTGGGATTGGTGCCCTTCGCGGCCCTAAACATGGCGGGGCAAACGAAGTAGCGCTAGAAATTCAAGAGCGGTATCAAACCCCCGACGAAGCCGAAACTGATATCCGAAAGAGAGTGGCCAATAAAGAGGTAGTAATTGGGTTCGGTCACCCGGTCTACACAATTTCAGATCCAAGGAATGAAATTGTTAAAAAGATCTCAGCAGAACTTTCGCAATCATCAGGTTCAATGAAGTTGTATGACATTGCCGAACGCTTGGAAAACGTGATGTGGGATGCCAAGAATATGTTTCCCAATGCAGATTGGTTTTCCGCAGTTGCATACCACGCAATGAAAATTCCTACCTCTTTCTTTACCCCGCTGTTTGTAATGGCCCGTACCGCCGGCTGGTCGGCGCACATCATCGAACAACGCAATGACAATAAGATCATTCGCCCGACCGCAAATTATGTTGGTCCAGAAGACCAGACATTTATTCCGCTCGCCCAGCGCTAAACCTCAGAATAGGAATCGCATGTCCAGTAGCTTCACCAAAAGCGCCCAACCATTTGACCAAGAGATCGTCGACATTGTTGATTATGTGCTTGATTATGAAATAACGTCGGACCTGGCTTACAAAACGGCCTGGAACTGCTTGTTAGATACGATCGGTTGTGGGTTAGAAGCGTTGGAGTACCCAGCTTGCACAAAGTTAATGGGGCCGATAGTCGAAGGCGTTTCAACGGTGAATGGAGTTCGAGTTCCTGGCACCAATTACGAACTGGACCCAGTACAAGGTGCTTTCAATATTGGCGCGGCGATTCGTTGGTTAGATTTTAATGACACTTGGTTAGCTGCCGAATGGGGACACCCATCCGACAACTTAGGCGCCATTCTGGCAACTGCAGATTGGCTATCTAGAAATGCGGCAACATCTGGAATTGCTTCCCCCACGATTAAAACAGTTCTGACCGCCATGATTAAGGCCCATGAAATCCAAGGCTGTATTGCTTTGGAGAACTCCTTTAATAAGGTTGGTTTAGATCATGTGCTCTTGGTGAAAGTAGCTTCAACCGCTGTTGTAGCAGAAATGATGGGGCTAAGTCGCGATCAGATTTTGAATGCCGTCTCCTTGGCTTGGGTCGACGGGCAGGCGCTTCGAACATACCGCCATTTTCCTAATGCCGGATCTCGAAAATCTTGGGCCGCTGGAGATGCAACCTCTCGAGCAGTTCGACTGGCCCTCATGGCTAAAGCCGGTGAGATGGGCTATCCATCGGTGCTTTCAGCAAAAACCTGGGGGTTTTACGACGTATCTTTCCAAGCAAAGCCCTTTACCTTTCAACGGCCATACGGTTCCTACGTCATGGAAAACATCCTTTTTAAAATTTCCTTCCCTGCCGAATTTCACTCCCAAACTGGAGTCGAGGCGGCCATGACACTTCATCAATGGATGAATATCTCTGGGAAGAGCACTGAAGATATTTCCTCGGTAACCATTAGAACTCACGAAGCCTGTATCCGAATCATCGATAAACAAGGTCCATTAAACAACCCAGCCGATCGCGATCACTGCATTCAGTACATGGTTGCAGTCCCATTGATCTTCGGCAGGCTCACAGCTAGGGATTACGAAGACAATGTTGCCGCAGATCCACGAATCGATGCACTTCGAGCGAAAATTATCTGCGTAGAGGATCTTTCCTTTACCAAGGATTATCACGACCCCCAGAAACGTTCTATCGCAAACGCAATCACCATTGCCTTTGCAGATGGTTCTACTAGCGAGGAAATAGTGGTCGAATACCCAATTGGCCATGCTCGCCGTAGAAGTGAAGGAATCCCGCTGCTAATCGAAAAATTTAAAGTGAACTTGAATCGGATATTCGACGCTTCGCAACAGGAAAGAATCCTGGCGCTTACTTTAGATTATGAACAGTTGATTAATACCCCGGTGGATCAATTCATGGATTTATTGGTCAAGCGGTAAGACCAGATACCTAGAATTAGAACCGGAACCGCCGCAAAGAGACAGAGCCATCCATAGGTGAGGGCGCCAATAATTACCCCAGCGCTGGCACCTCCTAAGGCACCCACTAGATTCATAACCAAGTCACTTGCCCCTTGAGATGATGGGCGCATAGATATTTCCACAGACTCCGATAGCAGCGTGGATCCTCCTATGAGTGTAAATGACCAACCCAATCCGAGAAAAAATAGTCCGATACCTAAACGGACCGAATCCATTCCTGAAGCCGTCCCGGAAATAACCGAAGCGGCAAGAAGCAAAACGACGCCGATTCGGATAACAATTATTCGTCCGTATTTGTCGCTCATAGATCCGACAAGTGGGGAAAATGCATACATCCCAAGCACGTGCACGCTAATAACCAGGCCGATAATTCGCAACGTAACATCTACGTGAGCCATATGCACAGGAGTCATGACCATGATTGACACCATTGCTAAATGACCAATTGCCACCGCAGCAATGGCAAAAAGAGATTTCGGATCTTGTCGAATATGGCGAAGCGCTACCTTTGTGGATTTATGACCTTGCGCTTCTGAGTCCGCCGAAGGTGCATTGGCGAGCAAGAAAGGGTCAGGTTTTAATAACAAGAGAATTACAACGGTTGCACAAACCAGAGTGCTGGCCGAAATTAAATATGGTCCCACTAATCTTGGTAGCCCTAAGGTTTGTGCAACTCGGCCAGCTGGCTGCATCAAATTGGGCCCAGCGACCGCACCAATCGTGGATCCCCAAACAACAAAGGATAAATTTTTTGAGCGCCGAGCATCGGTCGCTAAATCAATGGCGGCAAACCGAGCCTGATAACCCGATGCCGAAGCCGCGCCGACGCAGAAGGTTCCCAAAAGCATGAGAAATAGATTGCGGTGAACCCCGCCCAAAATAGCAAAAATTGAACCTAAGACAGCCACAGAATAACCAGTTGAAAGCGCCAACCTCCGGCCACCTCGTTGGGTTAACTTTGCCAACGGGAGCGCCATTGCTGCAGCACCTAATACCGCCGTTGTTTGAGCAAGACCTGCTAACGATTCGGAATGAGAGATTGAAGAGACGAGCAAAGACCCAGCCGCAACAGTGCCAGTCACACCCACGCCATTGAGGATTTGTGCGGCAGTGAGAACTTTTATCGTTCTTCGTTGAATCGCTTCTTTAGTAATTTTGCTGCCACCGATCACCTAGTTCATAATTGAAATCATATGGAGTCCAAAATGAAATACCTGCACAAGTATAGTTAGTCAGTTCCCCAAAAGTGATTCTGCCTTCAAGGTTGTATAAATCAACCCTCACCGCATCAACTGGTTCACCAAGTTTTTCGGCCACAAATAATAGTTCTTCATAATTCTTTGGACGCGCTCTCACGATTTTTGTGTTGGCCACTTCTGAACCATCGTTAAGCGTTATATCGATGTGATTCCATTCGCGATCAAAATGTAAAAGAGAAAAGGACATGTCAGGTTCGTGAGTTCGGACCTGAATTAGTCGGGTGACGCCATTAAAAACGAAAAACTTGTAGTCAATAGGTGATAGCTCCGTGCCCTGACCAATAAGCTCCTCAACAAAAACCAAAGGCTTTATATTGTGATAGGCCCACTCCGGAACAGCATTGGGTCGCCAGGTAAAATTCTGAGATAGCCAATGTCGAGATAGTGTCTTGATCAAGTTCGAATCAGCGCTCTCTGGATGAATCCAGTGTCGGGACCAATCATCTTTTCCTATCTGGTTCGGTAGTTTCTGCCCTTTATTTGCGCCATTCCAGACGGCGACCATCCCGCCAGAGCCGTGGTTAACTTTGCAAACATATTCGGCAGGAAGTTGATCCCAATTTATTCCTTCAGGATCATCAGAAACAGCGAATACTTTCGATAAATACTGAGTTCCTACCGTCTGTTCTACGTAAGATCTGGCAAGAAATTTATCTGCAAAAGTGGTGAGCAATGGATTTCGGTCTAAAGCCATCTTCCGAACTATTTTTTCACTGTAGGTTCTTGGGTTACTCGGTGCCAGCCTGCGAAGTGACTGGTACGCCGCCAAACGAGATAAGTTAAGTTCGGTTAACTGTGGCGCTGGGATGAGGTCTGTGTAAGTACACACAACGCAAAAGGCTGCGTCGTCGTCAATTTCGCGGGAATAGCACGAAGCACAGAAGCGAATCATTTCCCCAACATTTTAATAATTTTGTTCCCACCAGGCTCCTGCTTGATAATTGAATTCGTCTGGCTCCCACTTTAAGTTGCCGGCGTTTGGGTAATTGGTAAGTTCGCCGAAATAGATACGGCCATTAACGTTATATAGATCCACCCGAACAGCGTCGATTTCCGAACCCAATGTTTCCGCGATGTGGAGGAGTTCATCCAAATTTTCAGGTTTTTCAGGTGTAGGTGTCAAACTTAAAAACGGTTTCGAGTCGGAACAAGTTACGTCGTATCTAGTCCAATCCCGATCCACGTCGGCAACAGCTCTTGTCGCCTGTAGGTCAGTCGAGCGGAGTCGAATAATGCGAGCTACTCCTTGCATGACAAATATCTTGACATCAATGGGAAAGTTTCCAGTGCCATCCTGAATATATTCTTCAACCAAATATTGTCGTTTAACGTACTGATAAGCCCACTCCGGGGCATTATCCGCTCGCCAGCAGAAATCTTGAGTTAGCCATTGGCGTAAAATTCTGGTGGCTCTGACTGGATCCATCGATGTTGGATGAACGTCAAATCGAGACCAATCGTTTTCGGGCAATCTCTCGGGAAGAGAATGGCCAGGATCTGCATCTTCTCGAACGACAATAATCCCCCCTGAGCCGTGGTTCACTTTAACGACATACTCATTAGGGAGTTCATCCCACATGATTCCCACCGGATTAGTGCCAGATGAAAACATTTTCGTCAGGTATTGGGGTCCCACTTTCGCTGCAACATAATCGCGGGCCAAAATTTTGTCAGCAAAAGTAACCAACAATGGATTTCGGTCATATGCCAACTTTCGGATGACTTTTTCACTATATGTTTTCGCTGGAGATGTGGCTCGATCTCTTAGGTTTTGGAACTTTAGATAGCGATACATTCCTTCATCTCTATCTTCGAAAAATTCTTGGCTTTTTGCCCCGCATCCCGCACAGGTTTTTGGGTCCTCGCTAGGGCCGTATCCGCAAGAGGTGCAAAAGAAATTATCAGTTCGCATTTATCAGTAATCCTGCTTCCACCATTTAGCGATTTCAAAGTTGAACTCTATGGGATGCCAGAGTCCTGTACCAGCGTTGGGATAGTTAGTGAGTTCTCCGACCCGGATCTGGTCTGAATCTAGATACATATCTACTCTGACGGCATCAACTTCAGCACCCAAAATCTCACAAATGTCTATTATCTCCTGAAGTTGACCGGGCTTCTCTGGCTGTACTTCCATCTGCTGGTAGTGCCTCACGCCCGCGTAGGTCGTCGGATAGAGATTCCAGTTTGGGTCAAAGTCGCTTATCCGTTGAGTTGCTTTAAAGTTGACCGGACAATAACGGATCAACTTTAGTTCCCCATTAAATACAAAATTTTGAAGTTCTACTTGAGAGTGTCCTTCCTCGGTCTGAATTAGTTCTTCGACAAAGACCTTTCTAGAAATGCCTTGATAGGCCCATTCTGGAAGGCAATCAGGGCGCCACGTAAAATCCTGGGACAACCACTGTTCCGTCAAATTCTGCATTTTGCCAATGTCGGCATTTTCGGGATGAATTTTAAATATCGGCCAATCGTTTATATCAAGACGCTCCGGCAACTTCGAAGTTTTATCGGCACCCGAGGAAATCATTATCAATCCTCCGGAAGCGTGGTTGACTTTTACAACATACTCTTCTGGCAATTGATTCCAAGAAATATCTCGAGGACTTTCAGCTACTGAATAGATTTTTTGAAGATATTTTGCACCAATTTTTTCGGCAATATATTCCTTTGCCAATAATTTGTCTGCAAATATTGGCAATATGGGATTTCGATCAAACGCCAATTTTTTCCAGACCTTATGGTTATAAGAAAGAGCCTCACCTTCTGCCTTATGTCGTAATATTGCAAATCCTTCGCGGCGGCGAATTCCCTCTTCCAAATTGTCGAAAACGACTGGAGTTGCCAGGCTACATTCAGGACAGATATCCCATGGCAGGCTTGGGCCTACACCGCAGGATGAACAGAAAGTTATCGCCTTCATCTAATAATTCTGTTTCCACGTTGCGGAAATCTGGTAATTGAAATCTTCTGGATTCCACAAACCCACACCGGCGTTCTGATAATTAGTGAGTTCCCCAAAGATGATCTGATTGTCCACTAGGTAGAAGTCCACTCTAACGGCATCAATCTGCGCACCTAAGGTTTCGGAAAACCAGAGCATTTCTGCCAAATTTTCCGGCCTTGGCGGGGGTGGATCCATTGGTAGAAATTCATTTATGACTTTAAATGAAATAGCAAGGTTGTTCCAATTGCAATCCAAGTGAGCGATTTTCTTGGTTTCCATTACGTCATGAGCTCGCACTCTAAAATATTGTGCTACACCGTGAAATACATAAACATTGATCTCCCAAGGTAGCTCACCGCTAGCCGATTTGAGTAATTCTTCGACATATACCAATGGCTCTATCGCGTGATAAGCCCACTCTGGAGTCATATCAGGTCGGGTCGTGAAGTTCTGGGAAAGCCATACGTTGGAAATTTTCACCATCTTAGTGATCTTCGCTTGGTCAGGGTGAATATGAAATCGACTCCAGTCGTGAAGCGGAACATTTTCTGGAAGTTCAATCTCTGGATCAATTCCAGAGTCAACCAATATGGAGCCACCCGAGCCGTGATTAACTTTTAAGGCATATTGAACCGGCAGAGTTTCCCATGATATATCCTCGGCCGTCTGTGCAACTGAAAGGATCTGCGATAGATACTTTGATCCAACCTTTTCGGAGACATAACCTCGAACGCGGTATTTATCAGCAAAGAGTTGTTGCAACGGATTCCGGTCAAAGGCCATTTTTCGCCAGATTTTATGATTGTACGAGAGCGCATTACCGCCGGCTTTTTCACGTAGCTGTTCAAATCTTCGGCGCCACTGTAATCCCGAAAGCAAATCGTCGAAGTACGCCAGTTCTGCTTGCCCGCATTGAGAACAAACTGGATCCACCTGATCTGGCCCAAGACCACAGGAGGCACAGAAAGCGTAAGTCATGAGCAGATGCCACGAATTCGTGCAATCAACCCCATACAGACAATTGAATTGAATAGTCAGGCAATAAGCAACTTTGGCGCGTCAAATAAAGAGAAGTTGGGCGCCTTCCGTTAGTTCAATGAAGTCGGTGGCACTAATGATTCCTTCGACATCATCGCGTAAATCGCCTAACCCTAACTTGTTCATATCTGCCGACATGCGGCAGCCCCACAGATGGCCACCTGCCGCGACTATTTGATCCAAGAAGTCAGGGACTTCAGGAACACCAAGATCGGCGATTGATTTTTTCAACATATGTGTCGCCATTGCGGTCATTCCTGGAGCTGGCATTATTGCTTGCGGAATGTGCATGTCTCCACCGGGAATGTGCATCGCGGTATTTCCAGCTGGGCTGAATTGAAGGTGATCCATTCTGGATTTGGTGATCATGTCAAAACCCCAGAAGGTAAAGAAAAGGTGGGTCTCTATTCCTTCACCAAGTGCGGCATTTCCCAAGATCAGACCGGGATAGGCCATATCCAAATTCCCTTTGGAGCAAATGATGGCTAATTTTCGACCTTCAGATTCGGTATCAAAATTGGGCACAATCGGGGCAGTCATTGTCGTTGTCATTTTCTTCTCCTCACACACAGCCCTTGGGCTTTGGTAATCCAGCGATATAGGCCATTTTCTTGGCAGGTTTCTTAGGAAAGAGCTCAAACTGAATTTTTACCGGCACCCCGCCTACGGTTTGTACTCGGCGCGAAGTTGCCGTTTCTCCCTCAGTTTTAAAATCTTCACGTAGGAAGTTAATTATTTTCCAGTGTTCATCGGTCATTTCCACACCGATCTGCTCGGCTAAGACTTTTCCGATGGCTGGGTCCCACTCGTTGTATTCGGTCAGAAAACCTTCTTCATTAATATGAATAGGTTTACCAATCATTTCGACTACGGGCATTTCATTTCTCCTTACAAGGTAATTTTCGCTTCGACCTTAACGGGCCTCTTGCCCGACATGGACATTAAAGATGGGATGGGAATTGGACGACCTCTAAGTAGGAGGTTCCAATAGACCCAGCGGAAGGCCAGCTTCCCCAAGTGGTTTAGGTGGCTTTCCTTTAGAAGTGGTAGCGGTCCTATGACCGGAATCGGAAACATGCCTGGAAGCGGCTCAGTTTGATAATTAAAATCAATCAGCAAACCCTTGCCGTGACCTGATTCGATAAAGCAGTTGGCGTGACCATCGAAGTTATGAACCATTGGACGGCCCGCAATGTATTCAACGAAGTTCTCTGAAAAGAGATCAATCGCAAAGTGCGCCACAGAACCTGCTTTGGAAGCTGGGATATCAGAGGCATCACCAAGCGCGAAAACATTCGGGTATTTCCTGGAAAGAAAAGTTTGTTTGTCGACCGGCACGTAATTGAGCTCATCGCCCATTCCAGATGCGCCAATAAAGTCCGCTCCCATATTAAGTGGAACCGTAACCAAGAGATCAAAGGGAATTTCCCGTTCATCCATGGATACCATCACTTTGCGTTCTTGATCAATATGTTCGATCATGAAGTCAGGTTCTAACGAAATCTTTCGATCATCCAACATATACCCCAATTGCTTGGAGCAAACTGGTTTGGTAAATGCGCCTTCTAATGGCGTCACATAAACAATTTCAACTTTGTCTCGCATTTTATGTTCTTCAAAATAAGCATCTGCTAGAAAGGCAAATTCCAGTGGTGCAACTGGACACTTGATGGGCATTTCGGTTATATGCACTACTAATCGCCCGCCTTGCCAAGTAGATAGAGCTTCTCCTAACGCCTTCGAACCTTCAAGGGTGAAGAAATCAAAGATGCTCTTGCGCCACTCTTTCGGATCATCCATCCCGGGAGTTTGATCAGGGCGGGGAGAAGTTCCCGAAGCGATGACTAGATAGTCATATTCCAGAGTGCGACCATCTTTAAGTGAGACGGTACTTGCATCTGGATCGATCTTGGCAATCTCTGCCTGAATAAAATCAACGTTCTTAGGGAAGAAGTGATTTCTCTCCTTGACCAATTCTTCGACCTTATAAACACCAAATGGCAACAGGAGCAAACCTGGCTGATAGATATGGGTATTGTCTTGATCTACAACGGTGATCTTCCATTCTGAGGCTGGCAATTTCTTATGTAACTTATTGACAACCATTGTTCCGGCGGTTCCGCCGCCAAGTACTAGGAGCTTTTTCATGACCCCTCCTTTAACACTTTTAGGATACCCCTAGGGGTGCTTTTACTGAAGGTTTAAGAGGCGTGATAAATCAGCCATTTGATTGAGTGCTAGCCCATCGAACCTAGTATTCGATAGTCATATCACGGTAAATTTCGACACCATGAAGCCAGAGATATGGGATGAGCGTTCCTGTTTGATCGGCGAAGGACCTGTCGCCCTGGGAGCAGATAATTCGACAGTTTTATGGGTCGACATCCTGGAAAAGAAAGTTCTTTCAAAGAATTTTTTAACCGGAGAAATTGGTGAATTCGATACCGCTGAAGATGTGGGCTTTGTAATTCCACGAAGCAATGGCGGATACATTTTGGGAACTGCCAATGGCCCAATCCTTCAAGACCCTGATGGAACCGAACATCTACTTCCAACTCGTATTGCCGTGGATGGCGCAGAAGGTAAAAATCCAATGCGTTGGAATGATGCCAAAGTCGCCCCCGATGGCCATTTGTTCTTGGGATCGATGACCTACGAAGAATTACCTGGTGAAGGCGCGCTGTATCGATTAGATAAAACTGCAACTAGCATGGAACGGTTAGTCAGCAATGTGACGGTTAGCAACGGGTTGGGCTGGAATCGCGCTGGCGATAAATTCTTCTATATAGACACTTATTCATTTGGTGTGGATCAGTTTGACTATCACGATGGAAAAATATCGAATCGCACGCCAGTCTGGCGTAGAAGTAGTGAGTCGGACGGCTATCCCGATGGCATGTGCATGGATGCTGACGATGGACTATGGATCGCTTTTTGGGGCGGAAGTTGCCTTCGACATCTGGATAAAGATTTTAACTTAGTGGAAGTTATTGATTTTCCAGTTCCAAATGTCTCCAGTTGTGCTTTTGCTGGACCAGAGTTGGATCATCTGATTGTTACAACTGCGCGGCGTGGAACCTCAGACTCGCAATCGGGCAAGACTTTCATTCTCAAGCCCGGCGTTACTGGTCTTGCAACCACTTTATTTCCAGGTTAGCAACGAGTGCCTAGAAAGTTAGTGAGAGTTTCGGGGGATATAGGACCCACTGCCGCCGACGAGAAAATCTAGATCTGCACCCGTGTGGGCTTGCATAACGTGTTCTTCATAAAGTTTCACCCATCCTCTTGTTGCATGAGGAGCAGGTGCTTTCCAGAGAAGTCGACGTTCGTCCAAAATTTCTTCCGAAACCAGAAGATTGAGTTTGCGAGCAGGTATATCTAATTCGATCATGTCACCAGTTTTCACTAGGGCCAATGGACCGCCCAGTGCTGCTTCTGGAGAAACGTGCAAAACAACGGTTCCGTATGCGGTTCCACTCATTCGCGCATCAGATATTCGAACCATATCTTCGATGCCCTGGTCTAGAAGTTTTTTCGGCATAGGCATATTGCCCACTTCAGGAAAGCCTGGATAACCTTTAGGGCCAGCATGCTTCAAGACCAAAATGGTATCTGCGGTTACTTCTAAATCTGGAGAATCAGCGACAGCTATGTAATCTTCCAATTTTTCGAAAACTAGTGCGGGGCCGGTATGAATCATCAGCGATGGAGTTGCGGCAGAAAGTTTCATAACGGCACCATCTGGAGCCAAAGATCCCTTAAGTACTGCAATGCCTCTTCCAGCTTCTTTAAATGGTTGATCGAAGGATGTAATCACATCATCGTTCCAAGATTTTGCTCCGCTAATATTTTCGGCAACTGATTTTCCAGAAACGGTAATGATCTGCGTGTGTAACAATCTTTCGATATTTTTCATGACGACAGGTAACCCACCTGCCTCAAAAAATTCTTCCATGAGATATTTTCCAGATGGCATGAGATTTACCAACACTGGAACGTCGCGCACCAAAGAATCAAAGTCATCAAGGCTTAGTGGAATGCCCATCCGTCCGGCAATTGCCAAAAGGTGAACCACCGCATTGGTTGAACCACCAATTGCGGCATTGACCTTGATCGCATTTTCAAATGCCTCGCGAGTCAAGACTTTTGAAAGACGCTGATCTTCATGCACCATCTGGACAATGCGTCGGCCAGCTAAGTGGGAAGTGGAATACCTACGAGAATCGACCGCGGGAATTGCGGCACTTCCAGGAAGTTGAACACCCAGCGCTTCGGTTACGCAAGCCATCGTTGAGGCAGTTCCCATGGTCATACAACTTCCATTGGACCTTGCCGCACAACTTTCGATGGAGAAAAACTCTTCTTGAGTAATTTTTCCAGCCCGAAGCTGCGCGTCGTATTTCCACACTGCAGTGCCAGATCCCAAGGTTTGACCTTGATATCGACCATTTAACATTGGCCCACCGGTAATCATTAGCGTTGGTAAATCAACGCTAGCTGCGCCCATCAACATTCCAGGCGGAGTTTTATCGCATCCGGCCAGCAAGACGACGCCATCTAACGGATTTGCGCGAATTAATTCTTCAGTTTCCATCGCCAGCAAGTTCCGGAAAAGCATTGTCGTAGGCCGCATGAGTGGCTCACCCAAGGACATGGTGGGAAATTCCAATGGAAAACCACCGGCTTCCCACACCCCGCGCTTTACCGCTTCGGCGACTCGATCCAAGTGCGCATTGCATGGATTCAACTCAGACCAGGTAGTCGCGATTCCAATGACGGGCTTATCGATGAAAACATCAGGGGCAAAACCCTGGTTTCGCATCCGCTCGCGGTAAATAAAACCATGCTTGCCTTTTTGGGCGAACCAATTTTCACTTCGCCGGGCAAATATTTCGTCAGCCAATTCGATCCTCTTTGATGTCTTGGAAACCAGTTCTTGACCCTACAGGAAGCACCAATCATATGAAAGACTCGTGGGTGATGAAAGTCTTTTTGATCACCGGCCCACGGCAGTCCGTCGTGGAAGACCTGCCCGACCCAACCCCAAAACCTCTTGAAGCTGTTGTGCTGATCGAACGAGTAGGCATCTGCGGCACCGATGTTGAGTTCTTTAATGGCGAGATGGCTTATCTCCATTCAGGCGAAGCAACCTATCCATTGAGTATTGGCCACGAATGGTGTGGCCGCGTAATTGAAGTTGGATCGACAGAATTTGAGTCATGGTTGGGTAAGCCAGTCACTGGGGACACGATGCTCGGCTGTGGTGATTGCTCTCTCTGCCGGAAAGATTTGCAATACCTCTGTAATTCCCGATTCGAGATTGGCATTCGAAATGGCCAGCCCGGAGCACTTGCAGAAAAGTTAGTCGTTCCCATTAAGGCATTGCATGAACTTCCTGAATCCATGGATGCGACAACGGGGGCGCTGGTCGAACCTGGGGGAAATGCTTGGCGCGCAGTTCAATCATGCGAACTGCAACCAGGCGAACGACTATTAATTTTTGGTACAGGAAGCATAGGCATGCTGGCGGCACAGATCGCTAAGTCCCTGGGTTTAGATGTTTTCCTGGTCGGTAATGCCAAAGCCGATAATGCATTCGCAAAAGGTTTGGGTTTTGAAAATGTCTTCGAATTTGCCGAACTTCCTGAAATTGAATTTGCGGCCGTGATCGATGCAACTTTCTCCCCCGCGATCCCAGCAGTTGCGCTAGAGCTCATACAACCCGGTGGAAAAATAATCTATATCGGGTTATCTAGTTCCCCAAGTCTTATTGACACCAGAAAATTAGTTTTAAAAAATATAACTGCCATTGGCATCCTCAGCGCTTCGCCTGGTCTTAAGCCAGTTATTGAAATCTTTGCCTCGGGAAAGGTCGACCCAACTCCGATTGTTGGAGCCACAGTCTCACTTTCAGAGGTGGCCAACGTTTTATCTGGAATGCGTCCAGCCAATTTTTCTAAAGGTCCCAAAATTCATGTTGACCCCAGAATTTATTGATTAAGTTAGGCGTTGCGAGTCAATTTCTTTACGAATTCTTTGCCACCGGCTTGTCGAAGGTTTTCTCGGTCGGAACAAATAATTAATAGATCTCGGGCGCGTGTCACCGCGGTGTAGAGCAAATCCTTCTTTTGGTCCGGTAACTTCCACCCATTCACGGCTAGAACAACAACTCTTCGCTCCAGACCTTTAAAACCCAGTACATGACCGTAAAAGACATCATTTCCTTCAAAAAAGGAATCCCAATAGGCTTGCTTATCTTGGCTTTGTAATTTCTCATGCCTCTGGTGCTTGGAATTAGTAGTTAAGACGCAAATATCTCCAGAATTCCACCCTTGTGAAATTAACTCGTTGACAACTTTATCTGAAGCTGAAATCGCCGCCGACTCCTCGGTTTCAACAAATTGGACGGGAGTGCTATCCAATCCCGAAAGCAGAATTTCATCTGTGGCACAGATGCTGGCTAACTCCGCTATAGGTAATGAGTTCCGATAATTGGTTTCAAGCCGGAGCGGACTTATGGACAACGGGATGCCTTCAGATTTTCGAAATATTCCCTGTCGCGTATCTCCAAAGGCGTAGATGCGACCGACCTCTGGATCTTTAAGTGAAGCTGTAACCAGATCCCACCAAAGTGGGTGAAAATCTTGGGCCTCATCGATAATGACCGTATCGAATTTTGTCTCAACAGGTTGATTAGACAAGTATCTGGATAAATTTAGCGGAGCTTCTTGATCCCAGTAGGTATCTGAATTTTGATGCTCGGGTTGGAACCCAATCTTTGGGCCGAGCGCATGCAAATTTGTCACTACCGCAGGTCGTTCATTTTCCGGAACGTTTTGGAATACCCTGGCAAGAAAACTTGCCAGCCCTTTGTTGTAGCAGAGGAAGAGCAC
>CAINLV010000084.1 GCA_903850565.1 uncultured Actinomycetes bacterium | reverse complement strand
TGTGTATGCATTTATGTATGCATTGTTAAATGAATACTTGCTTTGCGGATAAGTAAATGTAATCATTTACGCACAGATAGTGCCCCGAGTGGGGGTCGAACCCACACTGGGAGGATTTTAAGTCCTCTGCCTCTGCCATTGGGCTATCGGGGCGGTTAGTGAAGGTGTAATCCTATCGGTCAATCGGGAGGACTTTTGAACGGGATAAGTCTTGAAATAAGCGAAAGTGGCACAAATTATTGGGTCTGTTCCTTTGCAGGCAGATCAATGCGGCCGCGAAGATTGAGTTTCCGATAGATCCGCATCGTTTCATGGCGAATTGTGGATTCACTAAATCCCAATGCTCTTGCAATGGAAATATTGGTCGCTCCTTTTTGCATATATTCCAAGATCTGCCACTGGCGCGGGGTCAAGGTTAACAATTGCTCCGGTTGATTTTTTGGAAGAGGCGCTTCTAATACTTCTGAGATCGGTGAGACGGCGCAGTAAAGCCCGGCTACGAGACCGATGCAATGAAAGAAGTCTTTTAGTTCATCCGTGAGTTCATTCGGCTGCGCGCAATTTACAACGGCACCGCCAAAACCAAATAGTGGAAATGAAAAAGAAGATTTGAAACCATTGGGGAAGACTTTGAATGCATTATTTCGATCAGCAAAGGGATACTCATCCCAACTGCCACCAGAGACCACGGTCTGAGTCCGTAACATATTAGCCACGGGGCTATCCGTCTCCACAGAACGTTCTGGAACATTGGAAAAAAGATCTTTATCAAAGCCATATCCTGCTGGATAGAAAATGGCACCATTGGAGCGTACCGCTGCGATGAAAATGCTAGATGCCGAAAGTCGAGCGAATGTGGAATTGCACAAGTAGATGGCAATTTCCGATAGTGATGGTTTTTCTTCGCGAAGATAAGTTGCAAGATCCATTACTTCTTGTGGGAATAGGATAAAAGCTCCTTCCGCTTTCCTAGCGGTACTCGGTTCGAAAACACCATGGGTCCCATCCGTGGCGCTCTGAATTGTTAGTGGGTAATTTAAACCTAAGCACTGACAAAGTGGCAAGGGTTCATGGCCGGCGTCGGCAGCCTAAAAACCCATTGATAGTAGAAAGGGCTAGCCCTATTTGTAAGCAGATGCCAATTCAAACACTTGATCCAATTGCGCTTCAGTGAGCTTGCCGGTGAAGGTATTTTGCTGGCTGGGGTGATAACTCCCAATTAACAATCGTTGAACCCCATCTGGGCCAATCACTTCGCATTGGGAACCGTGGCCGAACTTGGGCTTTGGCGTTGGTACTTGAAAATCCATAGCTTTCAATGAATCAATCAAACCGTCCCAGGCAAATTTACCTAACGCAACAAAGGATTTAAGGGTGGGTAGAAGAAGAGAGATCTCCTTCAATAACCATGGTGAGCAAGTGGCTTTTTCTTCAGTAGAAGGCTTGTTATCTGGTGGAGCGCAATGCACCGCGCAAGTGATGCGAACTCCTAAGAGTTCTTGCCCGTCATGCAAACTAGTGCTAGACGCTAACTTTGCTAACCCGTTTCTATGCAATGATCCGAAAAGCCAATCCCCCGAACGATCGCCAGTAAAGACTCGGCCAGTCCGATTCGCACCATGGGCGCCAGGAGCAAGTCCCACGATCAAGATCGATGCATCAGCTGGCCCAAAACCGGAAACTGGTTTACCCCAATACTCCTCGGATTCATAGGCTTTTCGTTTTGTGATGGCCACATCTTTACACCACTGAACCAAACGCGGACAGGCGCTGCATTTTCCCACTGCCAGGTCTAACTCCGAAATGGTCGTGATCTTTTTCAAAGTGGCAGGTGAAGGACTAGACAAGTGACCAGGCCATTCCGTCCAATATGTCCGATTCGGAGGCGACGTATTCAGTGGCGCCCGTGGCGGTCATAATTTCAGACAGAACCAACGAACCGGCAGCAATTACATCGACTCGACCCGGGTGCATATAACCCAAAGCCGCTAATTCTTCGCGATTTAAAGCGCCGAACATCTGGGCCACATCATGAACTTTCTGGGCTGGAATTCTGGAAAGATGAATCGAATAGCGATCGTATTCGGAAAGTCCTAGGGCGGCCGCCGCTACCGTTGTGGCTGTCCCCGCTACCGCAATGAGAGTGCGCGACTTGGTAATGGGAACCAGCTCCGCCGCATGCGCAATTGCGCTCTGAATATCCGACCGAGCAGCGGCCAATTGATCTGCTGTTGGAGGGTGCGAAACCATGTGTCGCTCCGTCATTCGAACGCAACCAATGTTAACGCTTCGAGCGAACTCTACTTTTTCCGAACCAAAAACGAATTCTGTGGAACCGCCGCCAATATCTACAACCAAGAACGGTGATTGATTTATGGGGAATTCCTTTGTTGCGCCCGTGAACGATAACGAAGCCTCTTCTTCACCTGGAATTACTTCTGGCTCGATGCCAAGTAATTCGCGAACTCCGTCAATAAATAGATGTCGGTTTGTGGCATCGCGCGTCGCACTCGTTGCGCAGAATCGAATTTTCTCCACACCTTTTGCACGAATGAGATTTGCAAAATGTGAGGTCGCTTTCAGAGTGCGTTCTATTGCTTCCGGGTCAAATGCTTTGTTCTTATCTACGCCTTGACCTAGCCGGACAATCTCCATTTCGCGCAAGACCTCGCGAAATGATCCACTTGAAATATCT
>CAINLV010000083.1 GCA_903850565.1 uncultured Actinomycetes bacterium | reverse complement strand
GGCGCTCTTTACCGAACTGCGCTTGGCTGGAGCTTTTTTGGCTGGAGCTTTTTTGGCTGGAGCTTTTTTGGCTGGAGCTTTTTTGGCTGGAGCTTTTTTGGCTGGAGCTTTTTTGGCTGGAGCTTTTTTGGCTGGAGCTTTTTTGGCTGGAGCCTTCTTTACTGGCGCCTTAGCCACTACAACTTTCTTCGCCACGGCCTTTTTTACGGGAGCCTTCTTTGCAGGTGCCTTCTTTGCAGGTGCCTTCTTAGCCACCGACTTCTTGCTCACACTCTTCTTTGTTGCGGCCACTTGTTGACTCCTTGAGCTAGTCTTGAATTAGTATTAAGTAGTACCTGTGAAGTAATTCTAGGCTACCGTACCCGTTATTACCGTCCAGTTACCAGAATTTCATTTAACTGTGGCGCGATAGATCGAAGCGCCTGACCGCGATGACTAATTTTATCTTTCTCCCCAGGACCGAATTCGCCCAGCGTTAAATCAGAACCATCCGGTTGAAAAATCGGGTCATAACCAAATCCAGCGCTCCCCCGAGGTTGCAGCGTTATGTGGCCAGGCAGATGACCCATTTGAACTAATTCCCTGCCATCGGGCAGGTGCAAAGCCACCGCGCATTTGAAGGATGCGGTTCGTTCAGATTCTGGAACCTGGATTAGTTGAGCCAAAACTTTCGAAATATTAGCGGCATCGTCGCCATGAGTACCGGACCACCGGGCGGAAAAGATGCCGGGGTCTCCACCTAAGAAATCGATGCAGAGCCCACTGTCGTCGGCGATGGCGGCAAGGTTGGTATAGGCGCTGACTTCTCGGGCTTTCAATAAGGCATTCTCAGCGAAGGTCGACCCGATCTCATCCACATCGGGCAGATCTGGGAAATCGGACAATCCCAACACTTGGATATCAGAAGCATATTCGGCCAGAAGTCGCTCAAATTCGGCTATTTTGCCGTGGTTGCGCGTGGCCAGAACGATCTGTCGCATCAACAAAATTACTTATGCCAAAGCGCTCTGTTGCATGGCTGCCAAGGAGGCACAACCTGCTGTGCCCAAATCCAAAAGATCGTTTAATAATTTTCGGTCGAAGGGCTTACCTTCAGCAGTTCCTTGTACTTCCACAAAATTGCCGTCACCGGTGCAAACAATATTCATATCGGTATCTGCGGTGACATCTTCTTCGTAACACAGGTCTAACATCGGAACTCCACCAATGATTCCCACGCTCACGGCCGCAACTGATTGAGTCAACGGATTTCGGCTCGGCAAAATCAAACCTTTACCTTTTGCCCACGTGATCGCATCGGCAAGTGCGACATATGCACCGGTGATGGCTGCAGTTCGGGTTCCACCATCTGCTTGCAAAACATCGCAATCGATAACGATGGTGTTCTCCCCCAGTGCTTGCATGTCAACCACAGATCGCAAGGACCGGCCAACTAAGCGAGAAATCTCTTGAGTTCGCCCACCAAGTTTTCCTTTCACGCTTTCGCGATCAGAGCGGGTATGGGTAGCTCGCGGCAACATCGCATATTCGGAAGTCACCCATCCTTTTCCACTGCCGTGCATCCAACGTGGAACGCCAGCAGTAAAAGAGGCAACACAAAGAACTCGAGTGTTTCCAAATTCAACCAGGACCGAGCCTTCGGCATTGTTCAACCACGAACGAGTAAATTTGATAGGTCGAAGTTCTTCTGGTGAACGACCATCGATGCGTGCCTTCGACATGTTTCTCCTTATTGATCCGGATTGATCTGAGTTAATTAAATCTGTGAACTGACCCTAACAACTTCTGGACCTAGGAATCTGCGAGCTAACTGCCCAAAACTTTCAGTGTCGCCAGTGGCCACAAATTTGTGGACGGGGGTTTCAGAATCGTTTAACAACTCTTGCTCTACTAAAATTCGATACAAATCCTTTGCCGTTTCTTCGGCGCTGGATACCAAGGTCACTTCGTTGCCCATGACATAAGAAATAACTCCGGTCAATAGTGGATAGTGGGTACAACCCAATACCAAGGTATCGATGTCATCTGCTATCAATGGGGCAAGGTAATCCTTGGCGATTGCGGTAATTGCGGCGCCGGAAGTTTCGCCTCGCTCTACATATTCCACGAAAAGTGGGCACGCCACCGATGAGACATGAAGCTGTGGTGCAGCAGCGAAAGCATCTAGGTATGCGCCGGATTCGATTGTTGCTCTAGTACCAATGACGCCAATACGACCACTCCTGGTGGCCGAAACTGCGCGCCGAACTGCTGGCTGGATAACCTCAATAACCGGAACTGAGTATCGTTCGCGGGCATCGCGCAACATAGCCGCACTGGCGGTATTGCAAGCAATTACCAGCGCTTTTACCCCTTCCTCAACGAGTTGATCCAATATTTCTAAAGCGAAGGAGCGGACCTGCGCTAATGGACGTGGTCCGTAAGGAGTACGAGCGGTATCGCCCACATAAAGTATTGATTCATGGGGAAGCTGATCGATGATGGACCGTGCCACCGTAAGTCCGCCGACACCAGAGTCGAAGACTCCAATGGGCAGATGAGAATTTAGGCCCATAGTTGCCCCTCCAACGAATCGGCATCACCATCGGATGCATATATTCCAGTCGATAAATATTTCCAACCAGCATCGCACAGAACAAAGACAATATCGGCGCCAACACCGTCACGTACACATTCCTGCGCAACTCCCAACGCGGCATGGAGAATGGCGCCGGTGGAAATTCCGGCAAAAATGCCTTCGACCTCTAACAACTGTTTAACGCGTCGAACCGAATCTTCGGCGCCAACTGAAAATCGACGAGTGATGACAGATGGGTCATACAACTCTGGAATGAATCCTTCATCAATATTTCGAAGTCCATAGACCAATTCACCGTAGCGAGGCTCGGCTGCAATCACGGCAATCTGCGAATTTTGTTCGCGAAGATAATGTCCAGCCCCCATCAAAGTTCCGGTCGTTCCTAAGCCAGCAACAAAATGGGTCACGCTTGGTAAATCTTGAAATATCTCAGGGCCAGTTGTTTCATAGTGCGCCCGAGTGTTGGCCACATTTCCATATTGATAGAGAAAGACCCAGTCAGGATTTTCACTTGCGATGGCTTTTGCAACTCGCACTGCTTCGTTGGAACCCCCAGCAGCGGGCGAGAAAATAATGCGAGCGCCCCACATCTCTAAGAGTTGGCGACGTTCAACGCTGGTATTTTCGGGCATTACGCAAACCAATTTATACCCGCGAACTTTTGCCACCATGGCTAGAGAAATTCCAGTGTTCCCGCTAGTAGGTTCCAAAATAGTTGCACCAGGTTGAAGTTGCCCAGATTTCTCAGCAGCATCGACCATAAATAGTGCGGTGCGATCTTTGATGGAACCGGTGGGATTTCGATCTTCCATCTTTATCCACAGTCGAACTGCTGGTGCACCATCGGCTACCGCTGGAGCCAGTTTTGGCAATCCGATGAGCGGAGTGTGCCCCAAAGAATCTTCGAGCGACTCGTAACGAGTCACATCTGACCGCCAGCTACGGCGGGAAGAATTGTGATCGAGTCACCATTCTTCACTGGCGCCTCAAGTGAACCCATGAATCGCACATCTTCATCATTGATATAAATATTTATGAATCGGCGAAGTTCGCCTTTTTCTAGTAACCGATCTGCCAAGCCAGGGAAATCTGACTCCAGACTGGAAATAATTTCTGAAACAGTGGTTCCTGAAGCGCCTACGACTTTTTCGCCTTTTGTATAAGGACGAAGAATGGTGGGAATTCGAACCTCAGTGCGCTCCAGATTTGTCATGGCTTTATTATCCAAGAGTTATTTGGCTATGACGAATTGGGCTAGAAAGAATCCAGTATTTCTACATTCTCCTCGGTGACCACGCCATCGACGATACGGAAGGAGCGAAACTCGGTTTTTGGGGCGATTTCCGCGCGGTTGGAGACTAGAACGTAGTGGGCGCCGGGCTCGCTGGCATAGGCAATATCTGTTCGGGATGGATAAGCCGACGTTTCCGTGTGGGAATGGTAAATAACCACAATTTCCTGATCGTGGTCATCCACGCTGCGGTAGAGGGCGAGCAACTCTTTCGACTCAAACTCATAGAAGGTCGGCGAGTGAGCCGAATTAACCATCGGCGTGAGCACTTCTCCCCGGTCCAAACCCGCTGGACCCAGAATTACGCCACAGGCCTCATCGGGGTACTCCCGACTAGCTTGAGCAAAAATTGCCTCAACATGAGCTTTCAAAACCTGCAGCACCATGGTTTTAGTTTAGGAGGGCGAGCAAGTTCTCCTGCAACCACCCCAGCCAAAAATAGACAGCGTAAATTGATTTTTGGGGATTTTCATCGGGCAGGAGTTCGAAAGTTTCAAAGCTATCTGCAGATATATCGAGTCGAACCGCCAGAGCCAAGCGCAAATCATTAAGCGCTAGCAGCCAGGTTTCCGGGTCCACATTTGCAAGGACACCTGCTTCATCGGGCGCATCGACGATGCTGGTTAATTCTTCCCGGACCCGACGCAAAGTTTTCTGTTTCATTCCTCGAATTGCTGGTTCGGTATAGCGGCGGAAATCAGAGGCAGATTCGGGGTCGGCATATGCATTTGGAAGCAAGCGCTGAAGAACCGGATCCTCTGGGATTTCAATTTCCGAAGGCATGGCCAACATCTGCGCCAAAGGATCGGTGGTGTCGTAGTGATGGAAAAAATCGCCTTCACCCAAGAGTTCTAAAAGTTGTTCCACTAAGTTAATCAGGATTTCGGCTTCATCGTGCGACAAATAAAGTGAAAGTGAGTGAGCCGAGCCTTCGAAATGAGACATCAGATTTTGTCGTCTCGCTGCAAAGTGGCCCATAGCCCATGCTCATGGAGCCGCTGCACATCTCGTTCCATCTCTTCCCGAGAACCCGAACTTACAACTGCCCTACCTTCAGTGTGAACTTTCATCATTAATTCATGAGCTTTTTCCGAAGAGACTCCAAAAAGTTTTATGAAAACATAAGTTACATAACTCATGAGATTTACTGGATCATCCCAAACAATGGTGACCCAAGGCTTATTTAATAAGAGGTCAATGTTGAGCTCTTCTTTGACATCCGTCTTGGCCATAGGTTATTTACCGTACTAGTAGGTTGATGTATGCGCTAAATCCGGGCGCTAATTTATCATCACCGGTAGTTCCCAATCTGACTTTATGAAAACCTGGGGAGGCAATAGAGATGGCGATAACGAAGTTCCCATCGCCATCAGTCTTAGCGGAATACCCGGTTGCGTTTTTCCCAAGATCGACGGAAGCGTCTTCAAAAGTGATGACTTTGTTTGCCGTAGCGGGTTGAATTCGCCCGGTGATGGAGTAAATGGCGCCGGCCTTGAGCGATGATGGCGGATGCCAAGTAATTTTTGATTGAACGGCAATATCTAAGGTATTAGTAGTTTCGGCTAAACGTTCCCACGATCCTTCCGAAACCATTCGGACTGAAGTCAACTCTGCGAAAATTACCGGAACTGCCACTATCCCATTGATGTCGGTGATTCCCGTATAAATAGCGTGCCAATCCCCCAATCTATTTCGAATTTCTACACTCACAGGTACCGATGGAATTGGACGGCTATCTGGTAACTGAAAAGTCCCGAAGATTGTCACTGGCTCGCCAATCGCAGCGCTAGTTTCGTTCGCCACGATAGAACCAACAACCACATCGGGGGCAATTGATTTCGCTACTGTCCTGATTGCCTCGGAGGCCGTGGGATCTTCCATGCCCAAGGTCCAAGCGGCTAAACCACCCAAGCGGTATTTGCCAACGAGATTGGCGCGAAGTGCATACCCCTGTGCATCTTGAAACCAGGCGGTCCGGGTAGCGGTGCAAGAAGTGGCGGCACCAGAACTGGCCTTGCCACTATAAATCTTGTAATAGGTAAAAGTACTCTCGCCATATTTCGGGGTGTAGACCGGAACCACGCCATAGCTCGCCGCCAAATTAATAGCATCTTTCATTACGAAAGTAGCAGCGCGCGCCTTCGGAGAAACTACGGAGGCGACATTGGCTGGACAGATCCCATCCACCTTGGTCACCCAATCCCTGCCATAACCAGCAATGCCAAGAAATACTTTAGATGCCGGAATTACCGAGACTGCATATTTGACGGCACTCTCTGCCCAGGTGATTGGTCCGATCGGCCCTGGAGTAGCAGTCGAATAGTCATATGTCATTATCCGGATTCGATCTACAACTGAGGCGATATCGGCCCAGGCATATACGTAGTAACCCTTCTTGCCAGTGGCCGGATCAAAGAGGACTGGAGTCGTGATCGAAAGTGTTTTGCCGTTTATATGCAATGCGATTGCTAAATCTTTTACGAATTGAATCCAGTTGGGTTGGGTTGCCGGCCAGGTCGAAGTTGAATCCACGAAGGCAAAGTTTTCGAAGTCAAGATCAATTCCGTCAAAATTATTTTTTAGTACGACATCCAAGATGGTTCCAACTACTTGAGCCCGGGTTGCCCCCTTTGATAGAAGTCCGGCAAGAACACCTTTTGCAGTTCCGTCCGTAATAGTCGGAACGATTTGGATTTTCAATCCTTGCATTACCTGAAGGGGAACCAACATGGGCATATTGGGGTTTGCCGGAGTATAAAGATCGGAGATCTTGGTTGCGCTCTTCAAGGTAAACCAAAATGGATTTACTTCCTGAATCAAATCGGCATTCGCATTTAAGGAACCCAAGCCCGAAGCCGTTGCGTAATAAGGCAACCAACCAGAGAGAATTTTGCGCGGCGGATTATCTGCCGTTGCTGATTGGATCGCGAAAATTCCTGACACCAAGATCAAACTCAGAAAAGCTGCGAGCGGACGGGAGCGTAATTTTGAAGGCCCCAACTTTATTCGAGCACTCCGACCAACGACTGAGATTGGTTCAGAGTTCATAATTTTTAGGGTATCGCCTTAATCCCAAAATAGGCTGATAAAGCGCCTATTGGACTGGCTATTCCTTCTTTAACCCTTCGTAAATGCTCTTGCAGGTAGGACAGATCGGAAATTTTTCGGGATCTCGGCTGGGAACCCACTTCTTGCCACAGAGGGCTCGAACCGCTTTGCCAGTGACCGCCGATTCCACGATCTTCTCTTTTCGCACATAATGAGCGAAACGTTCGTGGTCACCATTTTGATTGGTCAACTCTTCTTCTTGGACCAAAAGATCGGAAAACTCTTCTTCGGTGATCTGACCCGGACCAGGTTTGCGGGTGAAAATTCCCATGCCTGATCTTACTGGCAGGTTATCCGCAGCGCACTCACTCATTCATCGCGTACCATTTAGAAATGAAAGACCTCCTTCGCACGCAAGATCTGAGTCGAGCCGATGTTGATCTGCTCCTAGATACTGCAGCAGCCTTCGCCGCCAATCCACTCCGATCCACTGATGCTCTTGCGCATCGCACCGTGGCGATTTACATGACCAAGCCTTCGACTCGCACCCGACTTGCCTCGGAGACAGCAGTGGCACATCTGGGCGGAACTCCAATCTTTATTCGTGGCGACGATCTGCAAATTGGTCGCGGCGAAACCATCGCCGATACTGCTCGAGTCATCAGTGGTTTTGCCTCCGCGCTCATTATTCGCACCTTTGCTCAATCGGATGTAGATGAACTCGGACGCCATGCCAGCATCCCGATTATTAATGGTCTCACCGACGATGATCACCCAACTCAATTACTGGCCGACTGGCTCACCATTCGGGAGGTCTTTGGTTCGGATATATCGGGCCGAAAATTTACCTACGTTGGCGATGGAAACAATATGGCGCATGCCTGGTTAACCATGGGAGCAATCATGGGAGCGCACGTTGTTGTCGCAACCCCCAGCGGTCCTTGGGCGCCAGATCCTGCGGCGGTAGCCAATGCTCAAAAAATTGCCGCAAAAACCGGCGCCATTATCGAAGTTTTGAACGACCCAGAAGCGGCGGCGAAAGATGCCAGCGTCCTGTACACCGATGTCTGGATGTCGATGGGCGACCCAGAATCGGAACGAAGCGCCAAATTGACCGCGCTCTCACCCTTCGCGGTAACGCCCCAACTCATGAGCCTGACCGCCCGAGATGGCATTTTCTTGCATTGCCTTCCGGCTCACCGCGGTGAGGAAGTCAGCGCCGAAGTGATTGATGGTCCGCGCTCCCATATTTGGCGCGAGGCCTATCACCGTCGCACCACGATTCAGGCCATTCTCTACCACCTAGTACGAGGCGAGCTTCAAGGGTCAGCACTCTTTAGTTAAAAATCGGCGTCAAATAAGGGCCGTTGGGTGAAATTCACACTCTAGGTGGTGAAAATTGCGTTGACACCCCTATACGGTTCTATCATGTTGATTGCCGTAGCAAAAGAAGTTCGGCCGGGCGAAAAACGAGTCGCCCTCGTGCCAGACATAATCTCAAAACTCACCAAAGCAGGACTGCAAGTTGTCATCGAATCAGGGGCTGGGGAGTCGGCGCAATTTTCCGATGACCAATTCACCCAAGCAGGTGCTACCGTTAAAAGTGGCAATGTGATCTCCGATGCCGACGTCGTTGCCTCAGTGCAACCTCTTAACCCAGATCAGATGAAGAGTCTGAAAAAGGGTGCCATCACCATCTCCTTCTTATCCCCAACAACCGCGGTTGATTCCATCGATGCCGCGATCGCTGCCAATGTCACGGCGCTCTCCCTGGAACTGGTTCCACGTATCTCACGTGCTCAGTCCATGGATGCTCTGACTTCGCAAGCCCTCTGCGCTGGATATCGGGCCTCACTTGTAGGCGCCGAACTTTCACCCCGATTCTTCCCATTACTTATGACGGCGGCTGGAACGGTTACACCCGCTCAAGTTGTTGTTCTAGGTGCCGGAGTTGCCGGTCTGCAAGCCATTGCGACCGCTAAGCGTTTAGGTGCGGTCGTTAGCGCCTATGACGTTCGTCCCTCTTCTGCAGATGAAGTGAAATCCATGGGTGCCAAATTCATTAACTTGGAATTGGAAGCGCTTGAAGGAACTGGTGGATATGCCAGAGAGATGACCGAAGATCGGGCCGCCAAGCAGCGCGAACTTCTCACTCCTTATATTTCTAATGCGGATGTACTAATTACTACCGCAGCTGTCCCAGGACGACCAGCGCCACGACTTGTAACTGCCGACATGGTGGCGACAATGAAGCCTGGTGCAGTCATTGTCGATCTTGCCGCTGAAACTGGCGGAAACGTTGAAGGTTCGGTAGCCGGCGAAATAGTCGTAACCGCAAATGGCGTAAAGCAATGGGGCGGCAAGGATGTTCCTAGCCAACTTCCCTATCACGCTTCAATGCTCTTCTCCCGCAACGTCGTCAACCTTTTGTTACTGATGACAAAGTCCGTTGACGGAAAGCCAACCGGTGAAGTTATTCCAGACTTCTCCGATGAAATTATCGATGCCGCAACTGTCACAATGAACGGCGCTCGCAGAACACCGGAAGGAAAGAAGTAACCATGACAACAATGGCGATTCTCACCATCTTCCTTCTCGCGATCTTCGTGGGATTTGAAGTGGTATCAAAGGTTTCAACGACATTGCACACCCCGCTTATGTCGGGCGCAAATGCCATCCACGGAATTATTCTCGTTGGTGCGATCATCGTTGCCGATAACGCAACCAGCACCCTTGAAACTTCACTCTCAATCTTGGCTGTAGTTCTGGCAACCATCAATATGGTCGGTGGATTTGTAGTCACAGACCGAATGTTGGAGATGTTCAAAGGAAAACCTAAGGCCAAGAAGGAGGTTGCAAAGTGAACCACAATGTCTATGACGTTCTTGGTTTAGCCGCTGCGGTCTGCTTCATCCTGGCACTCAAGGGCCTATCAACCCCAAAGACGGCTCGTCGCGGAAATCTCATCGGTGCCGCTGGTGCAACGCTGGCGACAGTCATCGTTTTCTTTGCCCCACGTCCTGCTGGCGATCCTCACCACAACACACTCTTAATTCTCTTGGCCATCGCCTTCGGTGTCTTGGTTGGTGTTCCAGCCGCCCGAAAGATTCAGATGACACAGATGCCACAACTAGTTGCATTGTTCAATGGTGTTGGTGGCGGTGCTGCCGCGTTGGTAGCAACCGTTGAATATCTAAACCTGAGCAAGGATGGCAAGCCATCTACGGCAAACCTAGTTGCCACTGTCTTTACCGTCATTGTTGGATGTACTTCCTTCTCCGGTTCGGTAATCACCTTCATGAAGTTGCAAGAGTTGATGACAACTCGTCCAGTAGTTTTCCCAGCTGGTCGCTTTGTTATTGCCGCTACTTTGGTCGGCGTTCTGGGCACAGGAGGATGGGTTATCGCATCCGGTGGAAACACTCCGCTACTGGTTATGGGTGGATTAGCACTGCTCTTCGGTGTGCTCTTCGTACTTCCAGTCGGTGGCGCCGATGTGCCAATCGTTATATCGCTCTTGAACGCATTTACTGGTTTAACTGTTGCAGCTAGCGGTTATGTACTGCAATCAACTCTTCTTATCGTTGCCGGAACCTTAGTCGGTGCCTCGGGAACGATCTTGACTCGATTGATGGCAGCAGCGATGGGACGTTCTCTATTCGGAACGCTCTTTGGCGCATTCACCGCTAAGCCACAAGAAGCAACAGGGACTGGCGAAGTTCGCTCAGTAAAGTCAGGATCACCTGATGACGTAGCGATTTTGCTCAACTACGCACAACGCGTAGTAATTGTTCCTGGCTTCGGATTGGCCGTTGCTCAAGCACAGCACACTGTTCGTGAATTGGCAGATTTGTTGGCAGCAAAGGGAGTGGACGTTGCTTACGGCATCCACCCAGTTGCCGGTCGTATGCCTGGCCACATGAACGTATTGCTTGCAGAAGCAAACGTTCCATATGAGCAATTAGTGGAAATGGACGAAGTTAACCCAACCTTCCCACAGACCGATGTTGTCTTGGTTGTTGGTGCTAATGACGTAGTTAACCCAGCTGCTAAAACAACTCCTGGTTGCCCAATTTATGGAATGCCAATCTTGGATGTTTCCGAAGCTGGAAACGTCATCTTCTTGAAGCGTTCTATGCGTCCTGGTTTTGCTGGAATTGAGAATGAACTTCTCTACGATGCAAAGACCACATTGCTCTTCGGAGATGCCAAAGATTCATTGACGAAGGTTGTTAGTGCCCTAAAAGCGCTTTAATCTCAGGTAAGAATTAAAGGTCCGGCACTAACAAAGTGTCGGACCTTTTTCATGCTCACACTCCCTTAGTTAAGAACTGTAGGTACCGGTCAATTTCCTTGCGATTTCGCAGATGCACAAATCTGGCGTTGGGATGGGCTCGCAGGAATTCAGGGTTGAGATAGGTCTGACGTCGCCGTTTGAAATTGACAAGCGCGTAGAGCAAAACATTCCTGGCTGGACGAGGCGATAAAATCGAACCAATTGTTTCGTGATTTCCGTTCCACAATTCGGTTCGGCGAACAATGCGAGAAAGAGAACGGATCAGGATTCGATAAGCAATAATTCTTCGCGGCAGGTCTAAGAAAATAACGCAGGTGACCCGAGCTTTAATTACATCCGCTACCGCTTTGTAATTTCCGTCGATAACCCAACCGGGTGAAGCAACGATTTCTTGAACTTTAGAACGAAAAATTTCCGAATCTAGCGGCCGCCAATTTGCTTGGTGAAAAATGGAATCCAACGGGATGTATGGAATTTGATAGAACTCCCCTAACGATTTTCCGACCGTTGATTTGCCAGAGCCCGAACTACCCACCATCCAGATTCGTGCTTCGCTCACAACCGAAATTTAGTGCGGTTACCCGCGCCGTGGAAGTTACTTAAGAGTGCGAGCGCGTTCGTATGGAAGCGGCCAAGCAATAACTTCGCCTAACTCTTCAGCGGCATGCAGCGGCCAGCGTGGATTTCGCAGCATTTCTCGGCCGAGCATTACGGCATCTGCTTTACCGGAAGCCAAGATATCTTCGGCTTGCGCGGCATCGGTGATCAAGCCAACTGATGAGGTAAGTACGCCACTGGCTTTTCGAATTTCATCGGCGAAGGGAACTTGGTATCCAGGTCCAACTGGAATCTTCACGCCCGGAACATTTCCACCGGTGGAGACATCGATCAAATCGACGCCAAGATCGGCCAGGATGATGGCTAATTCGATGGACTGGGCCAAATCCCAACCGCCATCGACCCAATCGGTTGCCGAGATGCGTACGAAAAGTGGAACGGTCGAAGGAACTACCGCACGGATTCCAGAAACCACTTCTCGAAGAAATCTGGTTCGCCCTTCAAAGTTACCGCCATATTTATCAATGCGAAGATTTGACAGCGGTGAGAGAAATTCATGAAGTAAGTAGCCATGTGCTGAATGGATCTCCAGGACATCAAATCCAGCCGCAACGGCGCTCTTTGCTGCGGAGATAAAATCTTGAATCGTTGCTTCGATTTCTTCGATCGTCAGTTCCTGCGGAGTTGGATACCCCTCGAAAGCTATTGCGGAGGGCGCAACTGCAATCCAGCCCCCTTCTGCCTCGGAGGCGTTCTGATGATCATCCCAAGGGCGCATAGAGGAAGCCTTGCGTCCGGCATGAGCCAACTGAATTCCCATTTTGGAACCCATGTCATGGGCAAAGTTGACCATCGGCGTAAAAGCCGATGCGAGTTCGTTATTCCAGATTCCTGGGCAGGCAACTGAAATTCGCCCCTTCGGATTAACGCCAGTTGCTTCCACCATGATTAATCCAGCCCCACCGGTGGCAAAGGATTCCAAATGGGCTCGGTGCCATTCGCCAACCAAACCATCGACGGCGGAGTATTGGCACATTGGACTTACCCAGGCACGGTTTTTAAATTCCACGCCGCGAATGGTCAGCGGCGTGAATAGCAATGAGGTCATGCGCTAATTATCCCTCAACAATGTTTCGTGGTGCGCCGTGAACATCCAAGATCTCTGAACCATCGGTGTGGTTCTTTTGCGCCGCTGAGTCACCGCTGGAGGATGAGTACTTCTCAACTGGAACGGTTCCTAACCGACCTTGTTGGAAATCTTCAAAGGCTTGCAAAACTTCAGCTCTGGTGTTCATAACGAACGGTCCCATCCAGGAGACGCTCTCCTTGATGGGGATGCCTCCCAGAATCAGGACATCCATTTCTGGAGAACGCGATTCTTGGCTTTGATCGGCTTGGACAACTAAGAAATCGCCATCTTCCAAAATTGCCAATTGACCCATCTTCACTGGCTTTCGTTCTTCGCCAACAGTTCCTTTACCAGCCAAGGTATAAATCAAAGCGTTGTAATTTCGATTCCATGGCAGTCGGATTTCGGCGCCAGGCTGCAAGGTCGCATGTACAAGTGCAATTGGAGTCTGAGTAGAACCAGGACCTTTGTGGCCATCTACTTCGCCAGCGATGACTCGTATTAGCGCGCCGCCATCAGGTGAAGTCAGAAGCTCGACATCTTTTGCCCGTAGATCTTGATAAGCCGGTGCCGACCATTTTTTAGCGGCAGGAAGATTTACCCAGAGTTGAAATCCATGAAAAAGTCCGCCACTCATGACCAAGTGCTCTGGTGGTGATTCGATATGAAGTAATCCGGCACCTGCGGTCATCCATTGGGTATCGCCATTGGTGATCGTTCCGCCGCCGCCGTGATTATCTTGATGATCAAAAATTCCATCGATTATGTAAGTCACGGTTTCGAATCCACGATGTGGATGCCATGGAGTTCCCTTGGGTTCACCTGGCGCATATTCCACTTCGCCCATTTGGTCCATATGTATAAATGGATCCAGATCATCTAGGTGGACACCGGCAAAGGCGCGACGAACTGGAAACCCTTCACCTTCTAATCCCGAAGGGGCGGTAGTGATGCTGGTGACTTTGCGAGGCCGTAAGCCAATGGGAACCTTGATTCTAGGCAAGACGGTGATATCACTGACCGTAACTGCAGGCATCTAAACCCCGTATTCCGCTCGCCGACTCAATTCGGATTTAGTTGAACTTTCAATTAGTTGAAGTATATTCCAAGCGTACTGAAAGAACAATATTCTGTCGGTCTGAACTCCGTGGACATTCGTCACATAGATCCCTGATTTATAACCTGTGGATATTCATTCGGAATTGTCAGAGCCTTAATCGAAAATTTCTTCATGTCGCAAATTCATCAGATAAGCGCTAATCAGGTGGTCTCCCTGCTCAATCGCCAGGCGGGCATCCAGGTATTAACCGAACTTATCGAAATAGATCCCATGGAGCTGAGCCGGGTAGGTCGCATTGACTATCTCAGCGCCTTGGAGAAACAAACCGCTTGGTTGCAGGCCCTGATGCAACGAGCAATCATCGCCGTTGCTGGCGAGGAACCATCCGTCTCAGATTCGATCTGGAGCGGCGTTGATGATTACGAGCGCGAAGATGTCGCAACGGCCCTTCGACTCTCTGGCGGGACTGCACAACTTCGAATTGATGTCGCCCGTACTTTAACTAACCACCTTCCCATCGCCTGCTCAGCTCTGGCAACGGGGGAGATTTCGGCTGCCCATGCCACCATCATTGCTCGAGAACTAGCACCGCTCATTGATCGCGGGGTGAGCAATGAGCTCTTAACCGAGATTGAGAATAAGGCCATAAGCCATTCGGAATTTCATACTCCCGCACAAGTAGCGCACAAGGTCAGGACCTTGGTCGCCAAAT
>CAINLV010000082.1 GCA_903850565.1 uncultured Actinomycetes bacterium | reverse complement strand
CTGAAGTAAACCTCGTTGGCTTCTACGATCTAGCGACAGCACTTGGCGGTATTCAGGTGTGCCTAAAGAACGCTGTAAATGATAAGAAGTATTCCGGAGCAGTCTTTCCTGCTGGCTTGCAAACAATTACTGGTGTTCAGGCCCTTATGTTCGTGCGCCAACGTCATGGGCTGCCTAATGGTGATCTTGATCGTACCCATCGACAACAAGCATTCATCACCGGCGTTATCACTAAGTTTCGTACCCAAGGGATTTTTGGGAACCTGAGTAAATTACAAGGGTTGCTCGATGTTGCAAAGAAAGATGTTGTTATCGATAGCGGATGGGATGTTCTTGGATTCTTACCACAAGCAAAAGCTCTCACTGGTGGAAAGATTGTCTTCCATACCCTTCCGATTGAAGGTTATGTAATGAGAAATAGCCAATCTGTAAATTTGGTAGATCTACCAACAGTTCGCGCGTTCACGAAAAATTTGTTCTATCCCGCACCTGTTGTGAAAGCGAGCCCAGGTACTTCCCAATCGCCAGCCGCATCTGCCACACCAAAACCAACTAAATTTAATTATGCTCATCAAGCAAACGGCACCGGGGTAAGCGGCGCTGGAATTCCTTGCGTTAACTAGCAACTAGCAACTAGTAACTAGTAACGTGTAATTAGCAAGGGGCACTTATTGAATCTGTGCCTTAAGCAGATTGAATTGGTGCTGCATCTGGTCGGGAAGCTTCTCTCCAATATTTTCAAACCACGTTTCGATAAGAGGCAATTCATCGCGCCACTCAGTAACACTTACGTTACTTGCTTCAGCCATATCAGAGGTGCTTACATTCAAGCCCTCAACATCAATAGCGCCGGGAGTTGGCACTAATCCGATTGCTGATTCCTCGGATGAGCTTTGACCCTCAACTTGCTCGATTGCCCATTTGATCACGCGCATATTCTCACCAAATCCAGGCCATAAGAAACGACCATCAGATCCGCGCCTAAACCAGTTTACGTAAAAAATCTTTGGAAGTTTAGAAGCTTCGGTTCGCTTACCAATATTTAACCAGTGCTGGATGTAATCACCAACGTGATAACCAATAAATGGAAGCATTGCAAATGGATCGCGCCGAACGATACCGACTTGTCCAGTCGCTGCTGCAGTTGTCTCAGATGAGAGTGTGGATGCCATAAAGACTCCGTGTTCCCAATCTCGTGATTGCACTACTAATGGAATTGTTGTCTTGCGACGGCCACCGAAAAATATTGCTGAAATAGGAACCCCGTTTGGATCACTCCACTCGGGCGCAATGATTGGGCATTGGCTTGCGGGAGTGCAGAAGCGCGAATTAGCATGCGAGGAAAGCTCACCGTTTTGCGGAGTCCAATCGCGGTGTTTCCAATCGGTTAAGTGCGCGGGTGCAACATCGGTCGCACCTTCCCACCAGACATCTCCGTCATCGGTAAGTGCCACATTTGTAAAAATAGAGTTTCCTTTTTCAATCGTCCGCATGGCATTGGCGTTTGTGGACCAGCCAGTACCTGGAGCCACGCCAAAAAAGCCATTTTCAGGGTTCATGGCATAAAGGCGGCCATCATCCCCAAAACGCATCCATGCGATGTCATCTCCAAGAGTCTCAACTTTCCATCCCGGTAATTTTGAATCCAACATTGCAAGATTTGTTTTGCCACACGCAGATGGGAAGGCTGCTGCTAGAAAGTGAACTTTTGACTGTGGAGTGGTGACTTTGAGAATCAGCATATGTTCTGCAAGCCATCCCTCATCACGGCCG
>CAINLV010000081.1 GCA_903850565.1 uncultured Actinomycetes bacterium | reverse complement strand
TTATTAAATATCGAGAGTATTAGTGGAATAGATCCAACCGCGACTAGTTTAAATGAAAGAGATTTTCCACTCTTCTTGGAACTTTTCACCGCGTAAACGAATATCATGAATATGAAAAAGAATACGGGTGTTTTAGCTTTGGTAATTATTGAAAAAAAGATCGCTGCGAACGAGATCGCAAACAAATAGCAGAATCGTTTCGTTCGACTTCTTTCATTAATTTGACAGCAGACTAGGCCCCCTATGACTGGAAGACCGAGGTCCGCAATCCATATGAGAAATTTCAGTTTGTTACCATCGAAAACTAGATATTGCGCAAACATAGCTGCGCCAAGAATGGTTAGCAGGTAAGCAGAAAAGATCGGATTAAAACTCGACAAGCTGCTTTCTAGGCGAGAGCTAAAATCCCTCTTAGGCAGCAAGATGTACAAAGAAATATAGTAGACAACGAATCCTAATATGGAGATCCACAAGATTTCGCGGAGAAGATTTGAATAGTTTCCAACACTTCCCAATAACCGTGGATCTGCAATTGCATCTCCGTATCCCGGAGCGGGATCGGTCATGTTTAATAACAAAGGGCGAACAACCAAACCAAAGAAAATGTACAGACATTGTCCGATAATGACCAATCCAACAAGGACGTGCATATTGCGAAAAACTCTTAAAACCACTCCTAGAATTGCAGTGAGTAAAAGAATTTCAAATGCAAACGTCATGCTATTTCGTTACTTTCTCTGAGAGCCAATCCTCCAGCGCTATCGTCTTGGATAGCCACGAAAACTTCTCAGCATAATCCCTGCATTCTCTAGTTGAAATTGATTTCTTTTCGCGAAATATTTGTATACTTTTGACGATCGCTTCGACACTATTTGGTGTGAAAAGCAGAGACTTGGATAACCCACCAACAGATTCCGCCAATCCATCCAAATTGGAAGCAAGCACAGGAGTCCCACACGCAAATGCTTCAAGTGCAGTCACGGAAAAACCTTCGAGTGCTACTGAGGGAATAATGCAAAGATCGAGAGCAGAATAAAACAAGGGAAGATCCTGAGTAGGTAGAAATCCAAGAAAGGTTACGCGGTCGGCTACACCAAGATCTTGAGAGAGACTTTTCAACTGCTCAGATATTTCACCAGTTCCCACGATTCTCAACAGAGCATCTGGGATTTGTACCATTGCCTCGATCAAATTCTCTAAACCCATACGCTTCTCGAGTCGACGCACAGTTCCCAGAGTAAATTTTGTCTCTGGCGCTGGTATGAAGCCTTCTGGCCTCGTAAAAAATTCTGTATCCACCCCAAGCCCAGTATTCGCAATATTTGCCGAGCTAATTCCAAATTCCTTTGACAAAAGTTGGGAGAAGGCTGTGCTGGCAGTCCAGAAATATTCAAATCGTCCATACACGAATCTCTCTATAACAGACTTCATTGCAAGCCTCAGTCCTGTTTGACCAGAAATTTGAGATTCTAGTTTCCAAGGTCCGTGGAAGTGAAATATATCGATGTCAGAAGACTTATAAAGCGCTGGATGGAAGAGGCCCACTTGAGCGGCAGTGAAAGCAAAGTGAAAGTGATTAACAGAATAAGAATCACGGGGGGTCCTCGAAATGTTACCTAAGGAACCATCCAACGGAAGAACGGCATGCTTCTCCAGGGCTCGTCCGTGGATACTGTCGTTAACGCTTACATTTAGACCTAGTTGACTTTGAGCCTTTGATAATCCATTGATTACGCTATTGAGACCACCCGGTTGCGTAACGGATATCCCCATACCAAAATGAGTACGTAACCCTGGTCTTAGACTCACGTCATCTTCTCCGTTCATCCGACAAGAGAAACTTTATACCTTAAGGTAACCCTCAATGCTATGAATCGGGCACTCTTTTACAACCTTTTCATCATACTCCTAACTTTTGACTTAAAGAGTTCGGAACGAACTCCACTCCATTGACGAATAGTTTCCGTCAAAATCCATTGTGTTTAAAGGGACTCCCGCTTAGCATTCCAAAGTGATGAATTTGCCGATTTCTTTTGTAGCGTGCCCAAATCTCAAGAGATTGGGACAATCCAATGACGGCGGCTATGTAATTTGTGGATGTCTCCCGAGTGAAGTCGATGAGCTGATAAGCATGGGAGTCAATGACGATT
>CAINLV010000080.1 GCA_903850565.1 uncultured Actinomycetes bacterium | reverse complement strand
TGAACCGGCGACCTACCGCTTAGGAGGCGGTTGCTCTATCCACTGAGCTACTGGGACATATATTGATTAATTGCAGCAAATTGTAGGCAAATAGTCAGGTATTAGTTTAGTAATGACTTGTAGATAGATTTTCCCTCGATTAGACTTATGAAAAATCCCGTTTGGAGTTGGTTTTCATGAAGGCCCTTGTTATAGGCGCCGGTGGAGTTGGTCGGGCGATAGCTAATATCGCATCCCGTAGATCCTTTATTACTTCCATGGTTATTGCTGACCGGAGCCTTGCGCGCTCTGAAGCGGCAGTTGCCAGGCTTAAGGACTCCCGATTTTCAGCCACTGAGGTAAATGCAGCAG
The DNA here is from genome assembly GCA_903850565.1 of uncultured Actinomycetes bacterium. Lineage (GTDB taxonomy): Bacteria > Actinomycetota > Actinomycetes > Nanopelagicales > Nanopelagicaceae > CAIMZW01. The sequence continues at coordinate 14,331 of CAINLV010000080.1, read as the reverse complement.
AAATCGAAGATATCCGCGAACTCATTCGCAAGGTAGATCCAGATATCGTCATCAATGCGATCGATCCCCGGTTTGTCATGCCTATCTTTTTGGCGTGCGAATACGAAGATCGAAATTACATGGATATGGCAATGTCACTTTCTACTGCGCACCCGGTTAACCCAATGACCCAGACTGGAGTAATGCTCGGAGATGAGCAATTTGCTCGGGACTCCAATTGGCGCGACCGCAAGAAGTACGCGTTGGTGGGTATGGGTGTTGAACCTGGACTCAGTGATGTCTTTGCAAAATATGCGGACGATGAACTCTTTTCGCGCATTGATTCACTAACTGTTTTTGATGGCTCCAATTTAACTGTTGAGGGATACGAATTCGCTCCCTCCTTTTCCATCTGGACCACAATCGAAGAATGTCTTAATCCCCCATTGGTATGGGAAGAAGGTCGTGGTTGGTACACGACGGAACCATTTTCGGCACTGGAAGTCTTCGACTTTCCAGAAGGAATTGGTCCGGTTGAATGCGTCAATGTTGAACATGAAGAAGTTGTGCTCATGCCTCGAAAGATCGCAGCTAAGCAAGTCAATTTTAAGTATGGGCTGGGTGCTCAATTTATTAATGTATTGAAAACTATTCATATGTTGGGAATGGATAAGAAGGAGGCCGTTGAAGTTCAAGGAGTAAAAATTGCTCCTCGAGATTTGTTGGCGGCAATTCTTCCCGATCCAGCAACACTTGGCGACCGAATGAAAGGCGCAACTTGCGCTGGAGTTCTAGTCAAAGGTTTAGATAAATCTGGCGAACCAAAAGCTGTCTACATCTATAACGTCGTGGACAACGCATGGTCCATGAAGGAATATGGCGATCAGGCGGTTGTTTGGCAAACTGCAATTAACCCAGTGATGGCAATGGAATTAATTGATAACGGAACTTGGAAACCAGATGGCGTTAACGGTCCAGAGTGGTTTGATTCAAAACCATTCTTAGATTTGTTGCCGACATACGGATCTTCTTGGCATATTCGTGAAGAAGATGCCTCAGGTATCGTCAAGTAATCCCCAATGGCAACTGCACTAGTAACCGGAGCAACTGCTGGGATCGGTGAGTCCTTTTGCAGACTCTTGGCCAGTAAGGGATATGACTTAGTTTTAGTAGCCAGAAATGAAGCTCGTCTGGAAGAACGCGCGAATGAACTTCGCGCTAAATATTCCGTTGGTGTGGAAATTCTGGCTGCCGATCTTTCGCTCCCCGATCAGTTGGCTAAAGTGGAAGCAAGAGTCGGGGACACCAAAAAACCAATCGAAGTCTTGATCAATAATGCTGGTTTTGGGATTAAGGAAAGTTTCTTACAAAGTTCTGTTGAAGCCGAACAACTGCTCCTGGACGTTCTGGTAAGAGCACCAATGCGGCTCATGCATGCGGCTCTTCCCCGAATGAAGGATGCGGATTCGGGAATCATCCTTAATGTTTCTAGTGTGGCCGGATGGATTGCTGGTGGCACTTACAGCGCCGCAAAGTCCTACCTCACCGTAATCTCCGAAGCCCTGCACACTGAGCTGGCGGAAACCAAAGTTAAGGTCCACGTCCTCTGTCCTGGATTTACCCACACTGAATTTCATCAACGCGGGCGGATGAATATGAAAGGCCTTCCGGAATTCATGTGGCTAGATGCCGATCGGGTCGTGGCAACCGCCTGGGCTAATGCCGTGGCTGGTAAAGCGATCTCCATCCCGGGCTGGCAGTACCTGACTTTGAGCACTCTGGCTCGATTTGGCCCCAGGCCGCTGGTTCGGAAATTGGGTATGGGAGTTCGAAAACGACAGCGTCGGGAAGCCAAGCACACCTAAATAATTGCCAATTCTCAGCAAATTCTGTGTGCCTCGCCGCCTTTTTTAAAGGGCGCAAATCAAGGTCTCATCTAGACTGCCGTTACTAATGGATTCATCGTTGGCTTGCCCTACTCTGGAGGTCGCTTGTGTTTAAGGAATTGGCTGCAGTAACTTTGGTTGGACTTCTCATCACCGCTGGGCTTACGCCTGCGAACGCCGCCACCGTTAAACAAGGTACTGCTTGCACCAAAACTGGCGCAAAGACAACCGCGGGTGGAACCAAGTATGTGTGCGGTATCAATCCTGGAACGACCAGCAAGAAGTTGGTCTGGGTTACCACTGATTGCATCTCAGCAAATAGCGAATATTTAAATAGCGTCAAACAACTAGCAACTTTTACATCCCAGGTTGCCAATGTGCAGAAGCAATTGACCGACAGCATTGCCGCTTCTAATGATTTGCTTACACTGCTTCAACAACAAATGGCAGCCGCCGAAACCGCAGATTATGTGGTTGGTCGAGACGCAACCGGAGTTCAACAGTCTATAACCGGCCGTCAAGCCGCTATCGATAGAATCAAAGAATTAATGGTTGAGACCCAAGCAAAGATGGCAAAATCACAAGCAGATTCTGATGCCGCTGCTATTTCTCAAACCGATCTCTTGGCCAAGAAGGCAACTGCTCAAATTTCATTAACTCAAGCGTTGGCGGACAAAGCAGCTGCTCAATCCGAACTCACTAAGGTAACTGTTGCAAAATCAGTTGCAGTGACAGATAAAGCAAATGCAGTTGCGAAGAAAATGCCGGCCTCGGTCATCGATCCGTTGACCAAAGCAATTGATTCCCTAACTCAAGCAATTGCACAGCGTTCCAGCGTACTTAAGTCAGTAACTAACGTTGCCGATCAATGGAAAAAAGCTGTTGATTCGTACCAGAAAACTTCAGATCTAGCTGGTTCCTCTATCTCCCAGTTCAAGACAGCAGTTGGAAGTTACGCACGCGGCTTGGACAACAACCAAAAGGCTATCGATCGTATAACTAAGATTCCTTTGGATTTCCAGACCAAGATCACCGCTGCGCAAGCTCAAATCACTTCACTCAAGCAAAAGTTGACCGATGCCAACACAACAAAGGCAACTCTCTTGGTGAGCGTAAAGTCCAGCACTACTCAGGCCAAGCAATTGATGACCTTGACCTGCAAAGCAGGCTTGTAAGAACTAACCGATAATTGCTTCTGATGAAGTTACCTTTAGCGGGTACTTCATCAGGGCACTTCGGGCTGGCCCATTAACCAATTTTCCATTCAAGGCGAATTGCGAACCATGAGCCGGACAAATCCACTTCTTATCTTGTTCCATCACGGTCACGCCATTATGGGTGCAACTTAAGTTCAGCGCGTTGAGGCCATTGGTGCCGGCTGCGCTTCGAACAAGTGCCAGGCTGGATCCATCGGCCAATCCAAGAACAACGGCTCCGCCGACTTTGGCCAATCCCTTATTCTTCTTTAAATCAATGTGGATCTTTCCATCCTTGCCCTGCGTGATGCCAGTAGCAGCTTCGGCAGCATCCGGAAGAAAGCCCAGTGAGAGGGTGGCAATTCCGCAGAGAAGAGCTCGTCGACCTACTTGAACTTTGGCTAATGAAGGTTTTGATTCTGTGGTCACGGTGGAACCTTTCTCGGAGAAACTTCTATGAACTTAAGGGTAGGCACTCTTACATTGGCTCTGGGGCTGATTTAGGCTGGTCCTATGCCTCAAGGCAGAGCAGGAACCTACCTCACGATTCGGTCGGCTGCAGCAGTTATCCTGGCACTTCACCTGGGAATTCGCCTAGTTTTCCCGAATCCAGCGATATTTCCCGACCTGATCCTCTTTAACCTGGCTGCGTTATTGGCCGCGCTGGCAGCCTTTCGTGGCCCTGCATTTAACGACCGCTACGTCCATATCAGCTTGGGGTTGGGGTTCTTCCTCTGGGGGCTAGGTTCCACCCTCTCCACTGCCCAGACTTTCTACAACCTGAATTTCTTCCCATCCCTGACCGACCTCTGTTATTCCCTCTTCTACCCCGTGGTTCTCTTTGGGATTTTGCGTGCAATGACCGCCCGGCGGCAGATAAAGGCGCTAGAAATATTCGACACCTTGATAATTGCACTTGGCGTTACCAGCATGGCCGCAGGTTTTCTGTTGAAACCCGCGATGCTTCGTTTTGAAGGAAGTTCGGTCACGGTTTTTTTATCAATCCTTTATCCCGTTGGGGATATCGCACTGTTAGCTGTCACCCTGGCAATATTTCTCATGTCGGCGAAATCGCTTCGAACTTTCTTAATTCTCTTTGGGGTTACTGTTTTTGCTGTCACCGATCTGGTCTTCCTGGTGCTGTCGGCGAATTCGAATTATCCATTCGGATCGCTCACTGATGATGGTTGGGTACTGGGCCTGATTTTAATTGCCGAGTCGCTCTATCACCATGGTGGAGAATTCGAAATTTCACAGCGCATTGCATCTCTTGCTACCGTCCTGGCGCTAATCATGAGTGCAGTTGCATTAATAATTGCCGTGACCTCACCTAATTATCTACCGAAATTTATTTTGATTCCGAGTTTCATCACTATCGGACTTGCATTTCTTCGCATGCAATTTGCCGTCAAGTTCGCCGAAGACAATAACCACGAACGCGAACTTTCACGAACCGATGAACTTACCGGGATCGCGAACCGGCGAAGATTCTTGGATGAATTGACCCTGCTGCTTCGTAGAGAAGGTTCGCTTCTGTTATTGGATCTAGATGGATTCAAAGCGATTAATGATAATTATGGTCACGAAGCTGGGGATCAATTACTTAAGCAAATCTCCCTCCGTTTTTCGCGGGCTATTCCAACGGATTCACTGCTGGCTCGGTTAGGCGGAGATGAATTTGGCGTGATTGTTTATGGCTCACCAGATTTCGCGATGGAGATCGCTTACGCACTTCGAGCCACCGTCACTTATCCATTCGCATTGAAAGTGGGCACTGTCGAAGTTGGCGTGAGTATTGGGGTGGTAGCCAATGAGAGCTCCGCGTTTACCCAAGAGAGCATTCTTCGAAGCGCCGATATCGCTATGTATCAAGCTAAACGCAATGGAAGTGGCGTTGTTACTGGTCTTTGAGTTCTGCTAAACGGGCAAGTGATTCCAGTCGTTCCTGCGCATGATCAACAATGCGGATGGAATAGTCGTGGAGATATCCAGTTGGGCTTGACCATGGTTCGTGAATCTCTGCTCCCACCATATGGGAAAGTTCTGGCACATAGGTACGAATGTAATTTCCTTCTGGGTCGAATCGCTTTCCCTGTTCAATTGGATTGAATATTCGATAATAAGGAGATGCATCGGTGCCACAGCCAGCCGTCCATTGCCACCCGTGAGAATTGGAAGCAACATCGTTATCTATCAAATACTTCATGAAGTGACTGGCTCCGTGCTGCCATTCGATATGTAAATCCTTAACTAAAAATGAGGCAACGATCATCCGAACCCGGTTGTGCATCCAACCTTCGGCTTTGAGTTGTCGCATCCCCGCATCAACCATTGGATAGCCAGTTTTTCCGGCACACCATGCCTGGAACTTTTCATCTGGTGCGTCATAACGCAATTTGGAAAATTGGGGAGCGTAGTAATCCCGCGAAGTATGTGGGTAGTGGTGCAGAACATCGGCATAAAATTCCCGCCAGACGATCTCTTTTCTAAATACATCGTGATCGGCACCTGGCTGCAAGCTAGACAAAATTGTTCGTGGATGAATTTCACCCCAACGAAGGTGTGGGCTCATCCTGCTGGTGCCAGGAATGCCGGGAATGTTTCTCCCTACTTCGTATTCCGATAAATCCCCGGTTTGAAAAGCCTGCCACCGTTTCAGCGCGGCTTTTTCTCCAGCCTGCTGAAGTTCTACGCCGGTAGGGGTTTGCCAATCGGGGAACTGTCGATCCGATGGCGCTGGTGAAACTAATTCCAATTTCTTCGGAGCCTGAACTGGCGCACGCCAACCATGAGTCAGCCAAGCTCGGTAGAACGGGGTGTACACCCGATAATTTGTGCCGTCGGGCTTTCGAACTCTGCCTGGGGAAACTGCATATCCACTGCCAGTTTTATTGAGGTGAATTCCCGCAGCTTCTACCCGCGCATCGCGCGAAACTCCGTAGGGCGCAAAATCTTGGCCGACGTGAACTGAAGTGATTTGGTATCTGGCGATAACATCTTTAAGGACTAGGACTGCATCCCCAGCAATGACGGCAAGTTTTCCTTTTAGTGAGTCATCCAAAGCATTCAATGATGACGCCAAATATGCCTTCCGATAATCCCCGGCACGTTCGGCGATATCCAAATCTAAAATAAAGAGCGCCAGGACATCTTCGCCCTCATCGATCGCGGCCAGAAGTGCCGGATTGTCGGCCAAACGCAAATCCCGGCGAAACCAGAAAAGTGAACGAGGCGCAGACATGACGGTATCTTGTCACCATGGAGATTATTAAGCGCTTCCAAATAAGGGATCTCCAAGGTGAAGTACATCGCGCCGACTTTAATGGCCGGATCGTGGATTTCTGGGCGCCAGCCGAACCTACCGAATACGTGATCGTTGCTCACGATGGGCAAAATATCTTCGACCCAAAGAGCGCTACCCGGGGCCGAACCTGGAAATTGGCACAAACCGCCAACCGGATATTTTCACAACAAGGACTAACTCCCCCATTGATAATCGGCGTTTTCCATGGCAGTTCGAAAGCGAACCCTTGGGGCCGAGCCCACGATTTAGCTCCCCAGGATCCATTTCAAAAAGGTCTTGTCGTATCGCAAGAAAAGTACAAAGTTGTAAGCCTTAATGATTTAAATTCCAATGCCTATCTAGATTCCATCGTGACCACGATTGTCCCCCAGATCTGTGCCGAAGTTAACGTAGAAATTAGCCCAGAGAAAACGGCGCTCTTGGGTTCAAGCATGGGCGGACTTGCAACTCTCTACGGATTGGGCAAACATCCAGAATTCTTCGGAACCGGGTTAGCTTTTTCTTCACATTGGGTTATTGGAAATAATCCGCTCGTGAATGCGCTGATGTCAGCGCTGCCTAATCCAGATCACCATCGAGTCTGGACAAGTCGCGGAACCAAAGGGCTTGAAAAGGAATACACGCCTTATCACCAGTACGCCTGTCAGAGAATGGTCGAATTGGGCTGGCAAGAAGATCTCAATTTTCGATCACAAATCTTCAAAAGAGATCGGCACAATGAGCCCTCGTGGAGTCGGCAAGTTGAATCAGCGTTGCGCTTCTGGCTCAAACTCTCCTGATTAACGCGCCTTCATTAATTTATAGATTCCAACTCCCGCATGAGAAAAAGAAATTTCTCCATCAGAAATTTCTGGCCCAAAGAGTGCTGTTGTCTTTCGTTCCCGAACTAGCTCGGCAACGCTGCATTTAGCCTTTGTTCGCGAAATTACGACAAGCAATTTCTCTTTCTTGCTCTCTCTGATAAATGCGATGAGATTATTTTCTATCCGAACCCATTGCATTCCCCCATCAGAGAGCGCATGAGATTTCCGGCGAATCGCAACCAACTTGGAGACTTGTGTTAAGAAATCATGATCCCAGCCGGTTCGATCATCCCAATTAATAGTTCGGCGAGCGTCTTCCCCCCAAGCACCTTGCAAGCCAATTTCATCACCAGCGAATATCGACGGCACACCAGGATATGTGAGCAACAAGCCCATACCGGCCAAGTGACGGTTTCGATCTCCACCGACCACGTTTCGAAATCTTGCGGTGTCATGAGAATCAAGCAAAGTCATACTAGAAACTAATGAGCGCCAGGGTATGCCAGCGTTGAATGAACGCATGCCTGCCACCATCTGCACCCCAGAAAAATTAGGAATGGGCGACGGTAGGCCGAAGAAACCAAATTTAATATCGGGGTTCTGCTTCAACCATCCCCAAACAGACCTCATGAAACCGTTGTAGTTCATGGTGCCGTGCCAACCGTTGCCATCTAGATCTACTGGAAAATTGTCGGCATTTTCGGCGACCAACCAGGCGTTTGGATTGACTTCATCCAAGGCTTTGCGAATTCCCCGCGTCACCTCCAGATTGAGATCTTGGGCGTGATATTTCCCGGTCATGTTTCCAACATCAATGCGCCAACCGGACATCGAATACGGAGCCTTCAACCACTTCTTTACGACCGAGTTTGGGGCTTCGTACATTCGCTGGCGAAGCACCTTTGAGGCGTAATTTAGTTTAGGAAGCGAGGCCAAGCCCCACCAACCTTCGTAACCATGTTCTGCCTTGGAATCCCAATAGAAAAACGATCGTTCCGAAGAGTTCTTATCTTTCAGCGCCTTCTGAATCCATGGATGGCCAGCACCGCAGTGATTTGTAGTCAGATCCCCCAGGAGATTGAAACCCTTGGCCTGTGCATCTTTTAATAAAGCAGCCATCGCCTTATTACCACCAAGAATTGGATCAATTTCATCAAAACTGCTGGCGTCATAGCGATGGGTGGATCGGGCTGGGAATACCGGGGTGAAATAGATTCCGTTGATGCCTAGGCTTTCTAAATGATCTAGGTGCTGGCGAACCCCATTCAAATCCCCGCCGAAAAGTTCTATCCCTGTTGTTTTATCTTTCCCCTTGGGCAAGTCGTTCCAATCGCGTCGAACAAAACGATCGGAGGCTTTATCAATATATTTGCCGGTCGTGGCAAACCTATCTGGAAATATTTGATAGAAAACTGAAGAGCGAATCCATTTGGGATTTTCACGCGAAGCAATAAGTTGAAAGTCATTCGCGCTAGTTACATCGCTATCTGACAAACCCCCGGCGTTGAGCCAAGTGAAGGTGTCGCCAGTAATGAGAAGAAAACGATACGAGGTTTGACGATTGATTATCTCTAATTTACAACTCCACCAGTATTCACCTTCTTGGGCTCTTCCACGTTTTAATTCATGAAACCGTGGCTCGCCATCCATATAAATTCGAATGAGCATTGTGTCAATGTTTTGTTGGATATCAGTTCTTACTTTGAATTCAACCTTTTCACCCAACTCTGGCGCAGCGTTGCTTAAGTACAGTTCACTGCCATCGTGATGTGGTGCGGAGATACGCGCTTTACCCGTCGAGACTGAAGGTGCTGGCTTTGTAGGCAAAGTGTTCTCCCTTGGTGTTAGTTGCAATTGCAGTTACCGAAATTGAGGTGACACCTGGATAGTCGTTCGGGTCTAGGTAGACGCTATAAGGCGCATTGTTATCAACGCCTGCAGATGTTATTGGCCCATTGGGAAGGGTTTGAACCTTGAATTCCACGCTGACTAAATTGCTGGTGGTCATGTTGGCGGTTGCTAAGTCATACCCAGTGAGGTCATCTGATTGGATCACTAATTTGCCGAGCTTTACCGCCGTGACATCTACCGTCTTCTTCGCTTGAAGCACGACCGTGTCTAACGCAGGTACCGTCAAAGTGACAGCGGCCGCAGCATTACTGAAAGTGGACTTGCCCATTAGTAAATTCCACCCGGAAGTGGATGCCGTTGCAATCTTGATTTTGGCTGCCTTTTTACCATTGTTGAAAGCAACTAAATATTCTTTGTTTTCCACGGGATCTCGTTTTGAGACGACCAGAACCGAACCCGAAGCGTATCTAACTTGCATTTGGCCATTGGAAAGCCCTGGGTATTTCTTTCGCAAACCAGCCAATAGCTGGATGTACTTTGAAATCGGATTGGTTAGACCCTGAGAAAACGAATTGCCGTTGCCAACTGGCAATGAACCAATGCGGGCTTCGGTTTTCCACGCTGCAATTTGGGTGGGGAACATATCCTGTCGGGCCATCTGATCCAGGCCGGGACCAGTGCCAGTCATTCCTACTTCATCGCCGTAGTACACAGTTGGTATTCCACGGGTCAGATACAAAAGCGCGTGAGCCAATTCAGTTCGGGGAAGCAATTCGGCCTTGGTTTGGTCTTTCAAATCCGAAATCAAGAAACCGATTCGGCCCATGTCGTGGTTGCCCAAGAATGTAACTAAGTTGTTCGCGGTCGATGTTGGACTGGTGTACATATCATCTTTGAGAAAGAGGTTTTGCATGACTGCTGCATCGGAATTACCAGAGGCAAATTCTGCGGCAACATGTTGAAATGGAAAATCCAAAACAGTTTGGATTTTATTTACCCGCACATAGCCCATTAGATCCACTGGATTGATGTCATAAACTTCGCCGAAAATTGTGAAGTTATTTATCCCAACGCTTTTCGCCGCGGCTTGAATTCCAGGGGACCAATTCTTGAAAAATTCATTATCTACATGGCGGGCGGTATCAACCCTAAATCCGGAGAGCCCATAATCTTTAATCCATTGGCTGTACACATCTACCCAACCTTGGTACACCACGGGTTTTTCAGTCGCTAAATCATCCAGCGTGTAGAAATCGCCAAGTTGCATACATGGTCCATCGCCCCAACAGTGGTCTATGGTGCCGACATTGTGATAGTTGGATAGATCATTAAGCCAAGCGGGATTTTTGGCATTTTCTTTACCAGCCGGGATGAAAGCGACTTTGTCCTGATACTGAATTACATCTCCGGTGTGGTTGGTGACGATATCCAAAATTAATTTCAAACCCAACTTCTTGGCGCAGGCGGAGAGGTCTGTTAAATCACTCTTCGTTCCCAGATGAGGATCGACATTCAGGAAATCTGCACCCCAGTAGCCGTGATACCCGGCACCGCTGGCATGAGCCAATACTTGAACGACCAGTGGAGTTAACCACACAGCGGTAAATCCCAATGCCTTTATTCTCGCTAACCCGTTATCGCCAGAGGAACACTTACCTGTCAAACCTTTGAGGTCACCGCCATGAAAAAAAGCAGTACTGGTCGGGTTATATCCCCCGGTTGGATCGGTTGTTGTTCCGCCAGCTAAATCGTTGCTGGGATCTCCGTTGAGGTATCGATCTGGCATTACAAAATAAATGATGTCTTTGGAGAGCCCCACCTGAAGTGGTGCGGTCTCCGGCGTTGTCGCCAACGCCATTGGTGCCACCAACAAAACAGCCACTGATAAGGCTGCGATGAGGGACTTCTTCACACTAGCCCTTCACCGAACCAGCGGTTAGGCCGCTGACAATGTACTTCTGAAGGGATAAGAAGATGATCACGATTGGTACCGAAGCAATGATGGAACCAGCCGCAAACGGTCCCCAGTTTTGGGAGTACTGGCCACCGATGAATTGCTGAAGTCCAACCGCAACAGTTCGAGTATTCATATTGACCAAGAAAAGTCTGGCCAAAATATATTCATTGAAAGTTCCAATAAAACTCATCAAAGTTACAACGGCAAGCACTGGAGCTGCCAACGGAACGAAGATCAGCCAAAAAGTTTGAACAGCGCTAGCGCCATCAATTTTGGCAGCCTCATCCAGTTCCATGGGAATGGAATCCACAAAACCTTTAAGCAGCCAAATATTTACGCCCATGGCGCCGCCCAAGTAGACCAGGAGCAGTCCAGGTTGAGTGCCTAATCCAATATCTGGAGCGAAGTTATGAACTCGTTCCATAATGACATAGACGGCCGATATCGCCAGAATCGCCGGAAACATTTGCACCAAAAGCAAGAGTTGAATTCCCAATTTCTTGCCAGTGAAATTCAAGCGCGAGAATGCAAAAGCAGCAGCAGATCCGATCATCACCGAAATGAGAGCAACTGATCCAGCAATATAAAGGGAGTTCTTCATCCAGGTTAAGTAAGGGATTGCCGGACTCTTGAAGAGCGTATGGTAATTATTCCAAGACAATACCTTCGGAATGAAGGAGGTTAGTTGCAGACTTCCAGATGGATTGAATGATGAAATGACAACTAGATAGAGTGGGAAGATCGAGAAGAGGCAGATAAAAATGCCAATCGCGTGCCGCCATGAATTTTCTCTCAGCCACTTTTTCATTTGAAAGTCTCCAAAACTTTAGATTTTCGCAATCCATAAAGTGAAATTCCTGCCACGATTACAAATATGACGACTGAAATTGCGCTGGCAAGTCCTAAATCTTGGGTATTAGAGCCGAATGCAATTTTGTAGGTATAGCTGATCAAAATATCTGTGCCACCAGCAATTTCGCCGCTCAAGACATTTCTTGGACCACCGCCGGTCAACAAATAAATCAAATTAAAGTTGTTGAAATTGAAGGCAAATGAGGCGATAAGAAGTGGTGAAAGTATCTGCAAGAGCAGCGGCAGGGTGATCTTTCTGAAGATCTGGCGTGGGTTTGCACCATCAATAGCGGCTGCCTCATTTAATTCAGTAGGAATGGCCTGAAGGGCACCGCTGGAGATGAGGTAGAAATAAGGAAATGCAAGCCAGAGGTTTACAAAGATAACGGCAAAGCGCGCAAAACTGGGGTTTTGGAACCAGGCGATGTGAGTGCCCAAAATATTATTTATCGCGCCAAATTCCGTATCGAACATACCTGCCCAAATCAAGATGCTCATAACGCTTGGCATCGCGTAAGGCAGAATTAAAATGGAGCGATAAAAACGTCGGCCCCGCATTGGTTTGTTCATCGCGATAGCTAGCAATAGACCCAGTGCGAAGGAAGTTAAGACGGTGCCGGTAGCGAAAACCATGGTCCAGATAAATACTCTGATAAGCGGTCCGCGTACTTTGGCATCGGTAAAGAGTTTGGTGTAATTCTCAAACCAGATTGGTGCCCGCCACCCGGGATTCAACATATTGCTGGAGTCAGTCACAAGGGCGAAGTTGCCACGTCCGTTATCGCGATACACGGAGTCATCAACCAAGCTCTTAAATATCCCTTGTTGTGGCAAGTACTCTAAAACTTGATGGGAGACGATTCCTACGTCGAAGCCTTCTAAAGTTACGAAATACCCTGCTTTACCGTAATAAAAACGTGCATTTGAATATTTGGTATCTGCGGTTTGCATCTCCGAAGGAGTAAGAACTCTGAAATTAGGAGCTGTCGCGGCGACTTCGTTGGCATCAAGAGTTACTTGATCTGGCGTTAAGTCAGTTCGGCTCTTCTCAGTAGCGAGAAAATAAGTCTTATTAATGGTGTCGCTGGCCAACAAGGCTGGAACCCCATTGCTCACACCAATCTTTATGTCGAATGAAGTTCCATTTGCGTCTGGCTCAACTGCCCGAGAAACAATCTGCTCTATCGCCTGTTGCTTGGAAAGGATATTTCCCGTCTTGTAATTGAACTCCGACATCACGACGGTGTACAAGATTGGCGAGAGAACGAATGCAAAGAGGAGCAGGAGTCCTGGAATAAAGAATTTCAACGGAACGGAAACTTGAGTTAGATAAGTAAAGGCAATCAGGATCACTGCGATCGCTAGAAATATTGCTATTGCATATTCGTGTTGCGCGACAGCATGTTGGGTCAGCATCAACATGACCACGCTGATCAGCAGGACAACAATTAGCTTGAGAACATAGGCAACCTTGCCGCGTAATAATGTCATCATCAGAATCTGCTACCTAACTGTTGCTAATCGTTAACGTTCTGGAGATTGCAATTACTTTCTACCTACTTATACCCAAAGCCTAAACGGAGAAAGGGCAATACGGTCATTTTTTTTGGCCGCATTGCCCTTTCTTTTAGTTATTTTAGATCAACCAGATTTAGAGGTCGCCTTTTCCGGCGTTCACATTGGCAATCCAGATGGCTGCCAACTTCTTGGCTTCCTTTACAGGATCTTTTCCGTCAACCAAGACAGAGGTCCAATAAGCTGGGGCTGAATCCCAGTAGCTTGCGCCACCGGTGTTGTTGTTCAAGAAAGCACCAATCTGTGGAATACCAGCAAGGCTTGCGGCAGAACCGAAGCCCTTTTGACCAGCTGATACGGATGCATTTGTTTGTGCACCCTTATTTGCTGGTGGTCGTCCTTCGATTGCTTGGTAACGAGCTTGGCCATCAGCAGATCCAAATAAGTTGGTGAGCACAGACTTCGCGCCCGCTGCATTTCCATGCTTTGCTGCATAAGAGGTTAACAATGCACCGCTTACGCTTGCGAACATGTGACCAGATGAACCAGCGACAACACCTGGAACAGGCATGAGGTTCATGTCAAAGCCCTTGGCTACATAGTCTTTCCACTCCCAGTTACCGATGACAGCAAATGGAACGGTGCCGGCTAGGAAGTTGTCCTTGCAACCGGTGTCTGAGGCAGGGAAGAAGCCATTGCTCTTTCCATTGCTATCAAGCAGGTAGGTCTTGACGTTTGCACCAAATGTTGGTGCTTGAACTGAACCACGAACAACGGCGCCAGCTGAGTTGAATTGATATGCATCAAGTCCAAGAGCTGAGAATACTGAGTGAGCGCCCCATGACATTCCGCCACCAGCGATGCAAAGACCGGCCTTTAGGCCCTTTGCTGCTTTGTTAGCCTTGTAGTAACTAACCATGTCACCAAAAGTTTTTGGTGCGGTTGCTACAAGCTTGGTGTTGTAGATCATTGCAACGTTGTTGATGTC
>CAINLV010000079.1 GCA_903850565.1 uncultured Actinomycetes bacterium | reverse complement strand
TATTTTTAGGTCTGGGATATAGCGTTGCCGAAGGTCCAGAGATGGAATCGGAATGGCTCAATTTTGATGCGCTTAATATGCCGGCCGATCATCCAGCCCGAACGATGCAGGACACCTTCTTCGTAGAACCTCTTGCTGCCAAACTTGTTATGCGCACGCACACCTCTCCGGTTCAAGTGCGAACTATGTTAGAACAAGAGCCACCCATCTATGTTATTTGCCCGGGTCGTACGTATCGCGCCGATGAACTCGATGCCACCCACACTCCGGTTTTCGGTCAAGTAGAGGGTTTGGTTATCGATAAGGGAATTACCATGGCAGATCTCAAGGGAACCTTGGATCACTTTGCCCGAGAAATGTTTGGTGAAGATGTTAAAACCAGACTTCGACCATCCTTCTTTCCATTCACTGAACCCAGCGCCGAAGTAGATTTTTTCTTCCAAGGTCGCTGGATTGAATGGGGTGGTTGCGGAATGGTCAACCAGAAAGTGCTTATTGCCTGTGGGATAGACCCAGATGAATATTCGGGTTTCGCATTCGGTATGGGGCTAGAGCGAACACTTATGGTTCGTCACGGAATTGCAGATATGCATGACATCGTTGAAGGCGATATTCGATTTACTCAAAATTACGGAACTGGTCTGATATGAAAATTCCGCTATCGTGGATTCGAGAATTCACTCCCGTTCCAGCTGACATAGATTTGCTCTCGTTAGAAGCAGCATTCGTTAATGTTGGTTTTGAAGTCGAAACGATTGATGTTGTCGGCAATGATGTTCAAGGACCACTTGTCGTCGGCCGAGTCCTCTCCATCGAAGAAATCAAAGAGCACAAAAAGCCAATTCGCTATGTTGGTTTAGATTGTGGCGAAGGCCAAACTCGATTCGTTATTTGTGGCGCTTCTAATTTTGCAGTGTCAGATCTTGTAGTTGTTGCATTGCCTGGGGCAGTTCTTCCGGGCGACTTTGCAATCTCGGCTCGAGAAACTTACGGAAAATTAAGCGATGGAATGATCTGCTCCGCAAAGGAGCTTCGCATCAGCGAAGATCATGCCGGAATCATTGTTCTGCCTGCAGATTCAGCAGAACCAGGCGCTAATGCAACCCAACTCTTGGAAATTCATGATGTAGTGATTGATGTAGCTATTTTGGCTGATCGCGGTTACGCGCTTTCTATTCGCGGCATTGCACGTGAATTAGCGGCATCCTTGAAGCTGCCCTATCAAGATCCGGTGCATTTAATTGACTCAAAAAAGTTCGAGATCAATACAAATGGAGTCCAAGTCGAAATTGTGGATCCCACATGTGCATCGGTCATTTACCTGCGCACATTGTCGGATTTCAATTCGTCAGCGACATCTCCTATTTGGATGAAACGCAGAATTGAAAAATGTGGAATGCGCGCCATCTCTCTTGCTGTGGATGTAACGAACTACGTCATGCTTGAACTCGGGCAACCACTGCACGCTTTTGATAGAGACCACATTGCAGGCACCGTAAAAATTCGCCGAGCCGGCACTGATTCATCGATAACTACCTTGGATGGGCAGCAGCGAAAGCTTCACCCAGACGATGTCCTAGTCGTGGACGATAAAACCGCTCTCGCTCTTGCAGGAACCATGGGCGGTGAAAATTCAGAAGTTAGGGAAAATACTGTCTCCTTGACCATCGAAGCGGCTCGATTCGATCCCATCTCCATTGCAAAGAATTCCAGACGCCACAAACTTTCATCAGAGGCCTCGCGTAGGTTCGAACGAAGCGTGGATCCATCTCTGGCTCAATTTGCCTCGGCGAGGGCAGCAGACCTTTTGATTCAATTCGGAGGAGCGAACCACATCGGTTCTGCTGTTAGTGGCGAACCGCGTTATGCGCCAATAGTTGATTTAGATCCAAACTTCGTCTCTCAATTACTAGGCACGGAAGTCGACCTGGATCTGGTCGAAGCGAAATTGCTGATCATCGGTTGTGACATTGAAAAAGTTTCATCGCAATTGTGGAAAATCGATCCGCCATCATGGCGCAGCGATCTCCAAGGCCGCGCAGATTTTGTCGAAGAAGTTGCTCGGTTGATTGGCTATCAGGCCATACCTTCGCAGCTACCTACCGGAAAATCTGGCGCAACTCTTTCGCTCAAACAAGCCCGAAAGCGCGCCCTTGCGATCATGATGGCGAACTCGGGTTATACCGAAGTTCTCTCATCACCTTTTGTAAGTCAAGAGATGTTGGACATCCTTGGTCTTGAGGGTGACAGTGCCAGGAGTTTTCGTTTGGCCAATCCAATGTCTGAATCTTTCCCATTACTTCGGAGCGATCTTTTGCCAGGGCTGTTAACGACATTGTCCCGAAACCTGGCCCGGGGATTTAAAGATCTCGCGCTCTTTGAAATCGGTTCGGTATTTAGAGCAATCCAAGATCCGGTCGTTGCCGAAGACATTTCCACTTCCGCAAAGCCGACGCCGGCACAACTGGCCAAGATTTATTCAGGTGTACCTTCCCAGCCGGTTCATCTAGCGGCGATCATGGTCGGAAACGCTGAACTTTCTGGCTGGTGGGGAAGCGGACGCAGATGTGATTGGTCCGATGCAGTCAGCATGGCGCTTCGCATTATTGAGGAGACTGGAAATCAGGCTCAAGTGGTAAGTCATACGAGCGCGCCGTGGCATTCTGGTCGATCTGCAGAGATCCGAATAAATGGAACAGCTGTGGCCTACGCCGGAGAACTTCACCCTGGCGTCTTGACCAAACTCAATTTGCCAGAACGCGCCTGCGCGCTGGTCGTGGATTTGAACCTGATTCCTCATCATGGCGTCACTAAAGCCGTGCCGGTCTGGACCATGCCGGTTGCCCGACAGGATATTTCCTTCCTGGTGGATGCCCGAATTTCCGCCCAAGAAGTGGAAGCGGCCCTTCGCAGTGGCGCTGGCGAATTACTGGAGTCGATTTCCCTCTTTGACCGATATGACCAGATGGCCGACGGGCAGATCTCTTTGGCCTACACCCTGACCTTTCGGGCGCCAGATCGAACCCTAACTTCGGAGGAAGTCTCCGAATTTCGCACCCAGGCCGGTGCCAAAGTAGTAGAAAGATTTGGAGCCACGATCCGAAGCTAGTGCATTATTATGCATAAAAATTGCATACTTATGCATTTCTGGCTAGGCTGGCGCTATGAAAATTGGTGTCATCGGTGCGAGTGGGTACTCCGGGGGCGAGCTGCTTCGGCTCTTGATCAACCATCCAAACTTCGAATTAGAGTATTTGGCTGCTGGTTCTCATGCGGGAGAGTTAATTACTTCGGTGCATCCGCACTTAACTGCGCTCTCTGGACGTCGCTTCGAAGCGACCGATACCGCTCGAGCGCTGGATTGCGAACTTGTTTTCTTTGCCTTGCCGCATGGGCAGTCGGCTGTGCTCATTGCCCAATTGCCAGCACAGATTCGAATTGTGGATCTGGGAGCTGATTATCGATTGACCGATCCTGATCAATGGGAAAAGTACTACGGCGGTAGTTATGCCGGAGCTTGGACTTACGGCCTGCCCGAAATCAAGGGATTTCGAAGTGAAATTAGCAGCAGTACTAGAGTTGCCAATCCAGGATGTTATGCAACGGCTATTGCATTAAGCGTTGCGCCGGCCATCGATGCTCGCCTGATCGATCAATCGGATATCGTCGTGGTTGCTGCTTCTGGAACAACTGGCGCGGGAAGAAGCGCGAAAGTTTCGTTACTCGGCAGTGAAGTGATGAACTCGTTGACCTCCTATAAATTCGGGGGAGTCCATCAACATACGCCAGAGATTGAACAGACCTTAACTCGAATCAGCGGTGCTGAAACCACAATATCGTTTACTCCGATTTTAGCTCCGATGCCTCGGGGTATCTTGGCAACAGTGACGGCCAAATTCGCAAAGAGCGATCACCTGGCTGGCGCACTGGATTCCATCTGTCGCGACGCGTATATGAAATATTTCGAAGGTGAAACCTTTATTTCGCTCCTTGAAGCAGGACAGATGCCAAAGACAGCATCAGTTCTGGGGAGCAATTCGGTACAGATGCAGATTGCAGTAGATGAACATTCACATCGCCTGGTCGTTTCCACTGTGATCGATAACTTAGGTAAAGGTGCGGCGGGACAGGCGCTACAAAATGCAAACTTGATGTGTGGTCTTCCAGAAACACTGGGGCTATGGCAGGTAGGGACACCATGACACTAATAGAACTTCCCAAGGGTTTTCGAGGAGCTGGGGTAGCTGCGCAGATAAAGAGTAGTGGCGCCAAAGATCTAGCACTCTTAGTAAATGATGGCCCATTAGATTTTGGAACCGCCGTTTTTACGACCAATAAAGTTGTTGCCGCGCCAGTGACATGGAGCAAAGCAGTTGTTAAAGACAATTCAGTTACTGCAGTTGTACTTAACAGTGGGGGCGCCAATGCTTGCACCGGGCCAGATGGGTTTTACGATACTCATTCGACCGCGGAGTACGTAGGCAAAGCCTTGGATCATTCATCTGGCGACGTAGTTGTTTGCTCGACCGGATTAATAGGCGTGCGCCTTCCGATGGATAAAATCTACGCCGGTATCGATTTGGCAGTCACCGCGTTGAGCACTAACTCCGCTCTCAATATTGCTGAAGCAATCATGACAACAGACTCGCATCCGAAAATTTTTAACAAAAGTTATGAATCTGGAGTCCAACTCTTTGGAACTGCAAAAGGTGCAGGGATGTTGGCTCCTTCGCTGGCAACGATGCTCAGCGTGATTGCCACAGATGCGGTTGTCGATCCTGCAAAAGCCACCGAAATATTTGAATCGGTGGTTAATAGAACCTTTAATCGCCTCGATTCCGATGGCTGTACATCTACTAATGACACAGTTCTATTCATGGCTTCTGGTGCTTCTGGAGTTATGTCATCCGATGAAGATCTAGAAGCAATGATGGAAGAGTGTTGTAATTACTTGGCCGGGGAACTCGTTCGGGATGCTGAAGGTCATAGCAAGATCGTAGAAATCAAAGTAGTCAACGCGTTCTCAGAGAGCGATGCAGTTGCAGTGGGAAGATCGTGTGCCCGAAATAATTTGTTGAAATGCGCATTGCACGGCGAAGATCCCAATTGGGGTCGAGTTCTTGCAGCGGTAGGAACAGCACCAGCAGAATTCAATCCTTATAAAATCGACGTAGCCCTTAACGGCGTCTGGGTCTGCAAGGCAAGTGCTCCGGGAGAAGATCGCTCGTTGGTAGATATGACGGGAAAGCACATCCAGATTCTCATTGACCTGAATGCGGGCACCGAGAGTGCAACGGTCTGGACCAATGATTTGACGGCAATGTACGTACATGAGAATTCTTCGTACTCATCATGATCGTCATCAAATATGGTGGACACGCGATTCCAGAACCAGGAAAACATGATCCAATAATCAAGGTGATCGCAGATTATTTTGTTCGAGGGAATCCACTGGCGCTAGTGCATGGCGGTGGCCCCCAAATCGATGCAGAGTTGCAATTACATGGGATCGCGAAGGTGATGATTTCTGGATATCGCCAAACTACCCGCGAGGTCTTTGAAGTCGTGCAGAAAGTTCTCTCCGGTCAAGTTTTACGAACACTGGTAAATCAATTCATTTCCGAAGGCGTAAATGCAGTTGGCATCTCTGCGGCAGATGGCGAATTGATCCGCGCAAAAAAGTTGGAGCCGATCGTCAATGGCCAGGCTACAGATATCGGCTTCGTTGGAGATATTGATTCTGTAAATCCAAAGATCATCAATACCCTCTTGGCAAGCGGTTTTCTGCCAATTGTTTCCCCCATAGGCGTAAGTGCGACCGGACTTGGATTCAACATGAATGCCGATATCGCAGCGGGAGCTATTGGCGGGGCGCTATTAGCAGATGAAGTGATTTTTATGACAGATGTCGCTGGAATCTATAGAGACTTTCCCAATCCAGATTCCATTATCAGCAATATCTCCGCCTCTGAATTGAAATTTTTACAACCTTCGTTTCAAGAGGGAATGATTCCGAAAGTACAGGCTGCGCTCTACGCCTTGGAATCAGGAGCACATCAAATTCGCATTATCGATGGTCGTGTCACCGATAACTTAGTTGCTGCCTTTGCCGGTCATGGTGGAACGGTTGTGACCAAGTGAGGGCTCCGTTGAACAAGACTGAAGAATTTCACCTGCGATGGAGCGAGGCGGTACAAGCCAACTATGGCCAACCAAAGATCGCACTAAGTCACGGATCAGGTGTTGAAGTTTGGGATGTTGAAGGTAATCGTTACTTAGATTTTCTAGGGGGAATTGCCACAAATATTTTGGGGCATGCTCACCCGGATATTGTTAAAGCGATTTCTGAACAATCGGCAAAATTAAGCCATGTGAGCAATTTCTATATGCATGAGAGCGTCCTGAAATTGGCAGAGAAGCTGCAAAGTTTTACTGGAACTACAACCGCGCGAACTTTTTTCTGTAATTCTGGTGCCGAGGCCAATGAAGCGGCGTTGAAGTTATCCCGTCTGACTGGCCGCTCCAAGATTGTGGCGACTCACGGCGCATTTCATGGAAGAACGATGGGTGCCCTTTCTTTAACGGGACAGCCTTCAAAGCGAGATCCTTTTAAGCCCTTGTTGAAAGGGATTATTCATGTTCCCTTCGGCGATGTGAAGGCGATAACGCGGGCGATAACTTCTAAAACGGCCATGGTCATTATTGAACCCATATTGGGAGAACATGGAGTCGTAGTCCCTCCCGATGGTTATTTGCACGCGATCCGGGAAAGAACTCTTGAAACCGGAACTCTCTTCGCAGTTGATGCGGTTCAAACCGGGATGGGCCGTACTGGAACTTGGTTTGGGTACGAACACGAGGGCATAACGCCAGATATCGTCACGCTCGCTAAGGGCCTCGGGGGTGGATTACCCCTGGGCGCGATGATCGCTATCGGAAAATCGGCCTCCCTTTTTCAAGCTGGTCATCACGGAACCACTTTCGGCGGAAATCCCATTGCTTGCGCTGCCGCCAATGCGGCTATCTCGGTACTAGAGCGCGAAGGATTGCTTGCTCAAAACGTAGAGTTTGAAAAGCTAATAAAAGCTGCGCTTTCGATCTTGCCTGGTGTCGCACAAGTGCGCGGCCGTGGCTTGCTCTTGGGCGTTGTTTTCAAATCCGATATTTCATCACTCGTTTACGACCAATTAGTCCAGGAAGGAATTCTTGTGAATGCACCTAACCCGCGAGTTATAAGAATTGCTCCACCGCTAAATGTCAGCCTGGCCCAAGTCAACGAATTTATAGCGGTATTTTCCCGAGTCGTTCAGAGCCAGGTGAGATCATGAGTTCGCTCTCGCCATCAAAACGTCAAGCTTTGATTGCGCAGATGATCCATGAGGGACTGGTTCACTCCCAAATTCAATTGGTTGAACTTTTGAAAGATCGTGGAATTAATGTCACCCAAACTACCGCCAGCAGAGATTTAGAAGAACTTGGAGCCGTCCGAAGTAAAAATGGCACGGGGGAGCTCAGTTACCAACTTCGATCCGCACTTGGCGCAACGGCACTTCGCGGAACAGAAGAGTTAATTTTAAGTGTGACTAGTAGCGGCAACCTCGCGGTCGTGAGAACCCCGCCCGGAGGAGCTCAGTTGCTGGCCAGCGCACTCGACAACGCCGCGACGACATCGTCACTTCGGTCGGTTATCGGAACTATCGCAGGAGATGACACCGTTCTTGTGGTAGCTAGCACTGCAAATGGTGGCGCAGATTTGGCCCATGAACTGCGACAATTTTCCCAACTAACAAGGTAATGGAGTTCATATGGCACTGTGGGGCGGACGTTTCACGCAAGGACCAGCAGAAAGTGTTGCTGCCCTCTCTCGCAGCGTAGATTTCGACTGGCGATTAGCTCCATACGACGTGCGCGTGAATCTGGCCCATGTGGCGGGTTTGGAAAAAGTTGGAGTGATTTCACCTGCGGATGCCATCACCATTCGAGCTGGATTGGAAGTTCTGGCTGAGGAAATTGCATCGGGTGATTTCACTTTTAATGAAAGCGATGAGGATGTCCATAGCGCCATTGAGCGCGGATTGGTAGCGAAAGTTGGGGAGATCGGCGGAAGTATTAGAGCCGGCAGATCTCGAAACGATTTGGTTGTTACCGACTTTAAGTTGTATCTCATCGATCACGTTTTAGAAGTGAGTGGTCTTGTCACTGAGTTGATTCATGCAATAAATATTCAGGCCGACAACTACAAGGATTGCCTTGCGCCCGGTTTTACTCATTTGCAACACGCACAGCCAATTACCTTTGGCCACGAATTGGCAAAGCATTCCCATGCGTTATTGCGTGACATAGATCGACTTGGAGATTGGCTAGAGCGCAATTCCGTTTCGCCATTTGGGGCAGGAGCACTTTCGGGCAGTGGGCTACAGCCTTATCCTGAAGTAACTGCAGAATCCTTAGGATTTAGCGATGTAGCCGGAAATAGTATCGATGCAGTTAGCGATCGCGATTTCGTTGCTGAGTTGCTCTTCGATTTAGCAATGATCGGAATACATCTTTCCCGCATCGGGGAAGAATTTACCTTGTGGAATACCAGCGAATTTGGTTGGGCAACAATGTCCGACGCATTTTCCACAGGATCTTCCATCATGCCGCAGAAGAAGAATCCAGATATAGCCGAACTCGCTCGGGGCAAATCCGGAAGACTGTTGGGAAATTTGACCGGGTTAATGACGATGCTAAAAGGACTTCCCTTTGCTTACAATCGTGATCTCCAAGAAGATAAAGAACCGGTTTTCGACTCTATTGAAACGCTGATGATTCTCCTTCCCGCGCTAACTGGAATGATGGAGACAACGACTTTCAATCGAGAGAAGATTTCCGCCGGAGTATTGGCTGGCCATTCGCTAGCAACAGAAGTGGCTGACTATTTAGCGCGACGTGGAATTCCTTTTGCCCAGGCGCATGAAATTGCCGGCGCATGTGTAAGAGTCTGCGAAGTCCGCGGAATTGGGCTGCACGAACTCTCGATATCAGATCTGAAAGAGATTCACCCGCGGTTGGATGCGCAGTTGATGGAACAGTTAACGGCCGAAGGCGCAGTGGCTTCTCGGTCTTCACTCATGGGAACCTCCATCGCAAGTGTCACGGGTCAGATCGCTGAACTAGTTTCGGAAAACAATAACGCCAAACGTTGGATTCACAGCGAGAAGGAACGCTTTTCGGGCATGATGAACCTATGACTTCTGCACTTCTTTCCGATCTTGAATGGCGCGGGCTTATCTCGCAGACCACCGATAGACAAGCTCTTGCCCAGGAATTAGATAAAGCCCCCGTCAATTTTTACTTGGGGTTTGACCCGACAGCGCCAAGTCTGCACGTGGGAAATCTAGTTGTCCTGCTGGTGATGCGCCGCTTTCAACTGGCCGGTCACCGTCCGCTTCCATTAGTTGGGGGAGCAACTGGCTTGATTGGGGATCCCAGCGGTCGAAATGAAGAGCGAACCTTGAATTCAACTGATCTGGTCGCCGAATGGGTCGCTCGCTATCGAGTGCAGCTTTCACGATTCCTTGATTTTGATTCCACCGAAAATCCTGCGGTGCTGGTTAATAATTTGGATTGGACATCACCGCTTTCGGCCTTGGAATTTCTTCGCGATGTTGGCAAGCATTTCAGTGTCAATCAAATGTTGTCGAAAGATTCAGTGTCATCGCGCTTGGAAAGTGGCGGTATTTCTTACACTGAATTTTCCTATCAAGTATTACAAGGTTATGACTACCTTGAACTTCATCGACGACATAACTGCTTACTGCAATTAGGTGGCAGCGATCAGTGGGGAAATATCATCGCTGGACTTGATCTTGTTCGTAAGGTGGATTCGCATACCGCTCACGCATTAACGGTTCCGTTGATGACAAAATCCGATGGCACTAAATTTGGAAAGACCGCCACCGGCACAGTCTGGCTAGATGCTGAAATGACTTCGCCATACGCCTTTTATCAATTTTGGTTAAACACCGATGATCGCGATGTAGCGAAATATCTGAAAGTTTTTTCATTTAAAAGTCACGATGAAATTTCAGAGTTGATAACTTCAGTTGAAACAAATCCTGGTGCGCGTGAAGCCCATCGAGAATTAGCTCGCGAGCTCACCACGCTTGTACATGGACACGGAGAATGCGAAAAAGTGGAACTTGCCTCACGTGCGCTCTTTGGACAAGCGCCTCTGGGGGAGTTGGATGAAGCCACCTTGGCCTCGGCACTTTCGCAGTTACCTCGAACTGAGCTCGCTCAAGGCGCAGCAATACCTTCATGGGTAGATCTCTTGGTAGCCACCGGGGTCGTTGACTCCAAGTCGGCTGCGCGTCGGGTCATCAAGGATGGTGGGGCCTACCTCAATAACGTCAAGGTCGAAGGCGAAGATTTCACACCAAGTTCTGCAGATTTCCTCTTTGACCGCTTTATCGTGTTACGCAAAGGAAAGCGGGACTTAGCGGCCGTGGAGAAGGTGATTTAAACAACTCCAAAAAGGGGTTATTTTGGGGCTTTTTAGGCCAACCCGATTTGACCCTTAGGTGAACTGTGGGTTATCTTTCTACCTCGCG
>CAINLV010000078.1 GCA_903850565.1 uncultured Actinomycetes bacterium | reverse complement strand
TGGTGGATGAAGTGTAGGGAGCGGCGTGAACCATCTTTGCTCCGGCATCTTGATGTTGGCCTTCTCCTGCGAATGCAATTGAAAGAGTTTCACCTTTGGAGTGTGGACCCATGAGGAACACTGCTGGATATTTCATGGTGACCTTAGATCCGATATTTCCATCGATCCATTCCATGGTGGCACCTTCAGCGCAAGTAGCTCTCTTGGTAACCAGGTTATAAACGTTGTTAGACCAATTTTGAATCGTTGTGTACCGGACTCGAGCATTCTTCTTAATAATGATTTCCACGACCGCCGAGTGGAGTGAATCGGAGCTGTAGATGGGCGCGGTACATCCTTCAACATAATGAATATAGGAATCCTCATCAGCGATGATCAGTGTTCGCTCAAATTGACCCATATTTTCGGTATTGATGCGGAAATAGGCCTGAAGTGGAATATCCACGTGGACGCCTTTAGGCACATAGATGAAGGAGCCACCAGACCAGACTGAGGTATTCAGTGCTGCAAACTTATTGTCGCCCACTGGAATAACGGTTCCAAAATATTCCTTGAAAAGATCTTCGTGTTCGCGCAGACCAGTATCGGTATCTACAAAGATTACGCCTTGTTTTTCTAGGTCTTCGCGAATTGAGTGGTAAACAACTTCGGATTCGTACTGAGCTGCTACACCGGCAACTAATCGATTTCTTTCGGCATCTGGGATTCCCAAACGGTCATATGTATTCTTAATATCTTCTGGAAGGTCTTCCCAAGAAGTCGCCTGCTTCTCCGTTGAACGAACGAAGTACTTAATGGTGTCAAAGAAAATTCCAGTGAGGTCTGAACCCCAAGTGGGCATTGGCTTCTTATCGAAAAGATTTAGGCCTTTGAGGCGAAGGTCGAGCATCCACTGCGGTTCACTTTTCTTCGCGGAGATATCGCGAACCACTTCTTCGTTCAGACCGCGGCGTGAATTGGTGCCGGCGGCATCACTATCTGACCAGCCGTATTCATAAGTTCCAATGCCTTCTAATTCCGGATGCAAAGTGGTTTCACTCATTGCCGCGCCTTTCCAGTAGTACTACTAGTGACCAGAGATCGATCTATCTTTTGCGTGCTCTTATTTAGCTGTGGGATGAAGGTCGTACAGACGCCATCGCCGTGAGCGATCGTCGCCAAACGTTGTACATGCGTTCCCATTAACCGCGAAAGTGCTTCTGTTTCTGCTTCGCACAATTCGGGAAACTCTGAGGCTACGTGGGCAATCGGGCAATGATTCTGACAAATTTCCTCGCCACTTCCTCTGGAGTGTGCGTTGGCCGCAAAGCCTTCTTCCGAGAGAAAGGTGGCTAACGATTGGGCACGTTCTGGCAAACTTTGAGTTGAATCGATTACCAATCCGGCGCGGCGTTCAATATCCACGGCCCGCGAGCGCGCAAAATCCTCCACCAAGTTGGCTCCGGCTTTACTTGCCATATATTTCAAAGCCGAGACCGCTAAATCATCATATGAATGCTCAAATTTTTCGCGCCCAATATCGGTCATTACGAAGACTTTGGCCGGACGGCCACGACCTCGAAGATTGGCGCTACTTTGATGGGCTTCCCGAGCCGTTAAAACTCCTTCGGCGATCAAGGAATCCAAATGGCGGCGAATGCCGGCCGTCGTAATCGCCAATTTCAGGGCTAAATCGACTGCCGTAGCTGGTCCATGCTCCAGAATGGTTCGGGCAACCTGATCCCGAGTCCGATCTGGCTCAATGTTTTTCACAACATAAGTGTTGCGTAATTCGCCCCAAGATGCCAATTGAGAGAGGCGAGCGCCGAATCGGGTCGGCAAACCCTTAGGCTTAGAACCGTGCCCTTGATGCCTGTAATTCTGACAATTTTAGTGATTTTGCAATCTGGATTGATCGTCACCGGTGGGGCGGTTCGTCTGACTGGGTCTGGCCTGGGTTGCCCAACCTGGCCCCAATGCACCAAAGGCTCCTTTAAGCCGATTGCCCATCAAGCACAGGGACAACTTCACGCCTGGATTGAATTTGGAAATCGACTCTTAACTTTCGTCCTCTTTTTTGTGGCCGTGGCTGCCGTCATCATGACCATTCGGGCAAGTATTAATCGATTTGATAAACGTCGCGTTCGATTACTGGCCATTTTCCAGTTGGTTGGAATTCTTGGTCAAGGTGTCCTCGGCGGAATCACGGTACTTACTCATCTCAATCCGATTCCCGTGGCCGGACATTTTCTCTTAACTATCGCACTTATTGCTGGGGCGATCTCGTTGCGCCAACGAATGCTTAATAGGCCTGCCGTTGAGTTATCGGAGACGGAAACTGTTATGACAAAAGTCCTCCTCTTTCTCACCTTAATCGTCATCGTCTTAGGAACAGTCGTTACTGGCAGCGGTCCGCACGCTGGCGATATTCAAGCTCGACGATTTGGCTTTGATCCGAGAACCGTTTCTTGGATTCATGCTGACTCAGTTATCGCATTGATCTCCCTCACCATTGGGCTTCTTCTCATTCTCCGAATTTCCCCCGCTGGTCAATCAAAACCGTTTTTTGCTAAAGCAGTGAAGATCTTTTTCCTTGTGTGTATTGCGCAGGGCGGAATTGGATACATCCAATATTTCACTGGCTTACCAGAGCTTGTCGTAGGAACTCACTTGCTAGGTTCTGCCCTAGTGTGGTGTTCGATGTGGAACGTGTATGTCATGAAATCACTAGCGAAGAAATGAGAAATTGATCTAAATGAATCGTGACCAATGGAGCGCCCTGGATGATCAAGCGGTAATTGTCGGCCGAGCATTAGCAATGGACTCAGTCCAAAAAGTTGGCAATGGCCATCCCGGTACTGCCATGTCGCTCTCCCCTGTTGCTTACACACTCTTCCAACGGTTCTTGCGACACGATCCACAAGATCCTCATTGGTTGGGACGTGACCGCTTCGTGCTCTCGTGCGGCCACTCATCGTTAACTCTGTATATCCAACTCTTTCTCTCCGGTTATGGCTTAGAGATGAAAGACCTTGAAGAATTTCGCACCGAAGGTTCATTGACACCTGGTCACCCAGAATTTGGTCACACCGATGGCGTGGAAATTACAACCGGCCCATTGGGTTCTGGTATTGCAAGCGCCGTTGGCATGGCGATGGCGAGCAGGTATGAAAAAGGGCTATTTGATCCGGAGAGCGCCACGCAACTTTTCGATCACAACATTTGGGTCATCTGTTCAGATGGCGATCTTCAAGAAGGTGTTAGCGCTGAGGCTTCTTCCCTAGCCGGAGTTCAAGCGCTGGGTAATCTCAAAGTAATTTATGACGATAATCGAATCTCCATCGAAGGCGATACCCACCGGGCATTTACCGAAGATGTCAGCGCACGTTACCGAGCCTATGGTTGGCATGTCATCGAAGTTGCCGCAATGGCAGATGGAAATGTTGATCGGGAATTACTTGAGCGGGCAATGGTGGAAGCCGAAACTGAATCCCGAATGCCAACTCTTATTCGCCTTAAAACAGTTATCGCTTGGCCGGCTCCACACGCCCAAGGAACATCGAAATCTCATGGCTCGGCTTTAGGGGCTAATGAGATTGCCGAAACTAAAGTGGCGTTGGGATTAGATCCAGAAAAATCATTTTCCATATCGGATGAAGTATTGGCCCATGCCCGAGCCGTTCAGGCTCGAGGCGCCGAACTTCACTCTAACTGGCTCAAAGAATTTCAAGTATGGCAGTCGGTTCATCCAGAGCGGGCTCAATTGCTTGCCAGACTTCAAAATCAAACCTTGCCAGAAAATTGGACTGACGCAATCCCAACCTTTGAAGCTGGTAAAGATATTGCCACGCGAGCAGCTTCAGGCAAAGTTATTAACGGCATCGCAACCGTCCTTCCCGAGTTTTGGGGTGGTTCTGCCGATTTGGCTGACAGCAATAACACCACCATCGAAGGTGGGCGCTCATTTCTTCCATTGACTGCTCCATTTGAGGATGCCAGTCCATACGGACGAATTATCCATTTTGGAATTCGAGAGCATGCGATGGGTGCGATATTAAATGGCGTCGCGCTGCATGGGTTGACCAAACCTTTCGGTGGCACCTTCTTAGTCTTCAGTGACTATATGCGTGGATCAGTTCGGCTGGCCGCGTTAATGAATCTTCCAGTTACCTTTGTGTGGAGCCATGACTCCATTGGATTAGGCGAAGATGGTCCGACTCATCAACCAATTGAACATCTTGCTGCGTTACGTGCAATCCCCAATCTTGCAGTAGTGCGTCCAGCAGATGCTAATGAAACCGCAATAGTTTGGCGCGAGATCATTACGCGAAGAAAGCCCGCAGGTTTGGCGCTCTCTCGCCAGAACTTACCCACCTGGGATCGCACGATTTATTCTCCAGCACAAGGTGCAGCACATGGCGCATATGTACTGCATGACTCTTCGGCTAATCCTTCGGTCATTTTGATTGCCACTGGATCTGAAGTTGCCGTTGCCGTTGCTGCAAGTCAGCTACTTCAATCACAAGGTATCGCGGTTCGAGTTGTCAGTGCGCCTTGTCTGGAATGGTTCGCCGAAACGGATGCGCAATACCAAGAATCAGTATTGCCCAGATTAGTAACGGCCCGCGTCAGCATTGAAGCCGGTGTTGCTCAAGGTTGGCGCGAATATGTTGGCGATGCTGGCGAGATCGTTTCACTTAACCACTTCGGTGCATCCGCAAGTGCAAATACCCTTTTTGCCAAATATGGATTTACCGCCGAGAATGTGGCACAAGCCGCGATCCGATCGATTAATAAATCCACTAACTAACAAATTTGGACCGGGGAGTAATGATGTCTACTGATATGTCACAAAATACCTTGCAGGAGATTTCTGATGCTGGAGTGTCCATTTGGTTGGATGATCTTTCGCGAGATCGACTACACGATGGTTCGTTGGAAAAATTAATTTCGAATTCTCACGTCGTTGGAGTCACAACCAATCCCAGTATTTTTTCTGCCGCCATCGCCAAGTCCTCGCTTTACCAGGCAGACATCCTTGATATGGCTTCGAAAGGTTATTCCACTATCGAGATTGTCACTCAACTCACCACAGATGATGTACGAAATGCCTGTGACCTTTTTGCTCCCACTTTCGTTTCCAGCAGTGGCGTGGATGGACGGGTCAGCATTGAAGTAGATCCAGAGTTGGCCTACGACACTTCAGCTACCGTTTCCCGAGGTAAATACCTGTGGTCCGTAGTTAGACGTCCCAATTTGCTCATCAAAGTGCCGGCCACCATGGAAGGTCTGCCGGCTATCGAAGAGCTCACGGCACAGGGAATAAGCGTCAACGTAACCTTGATCTTCTCCGTGGAGCGATACCGCATGGTGATGGATTCCTACCTCCGAGGACTAGAACGCCGAGTGACAAACAATCTCCCCATTAATCAGATTCATTCGGTTGCATCCTTTTTCATCAGCCGAATTGATTCTTTAGTGGACGAACAGTTGGATGCTTCCTCTCCGGCTTCTGTCTTGCGTGGGAAGGCTGCCATTGCAAATGCTCATCTGGCTTATGAAGCCTTTCTAAAAGTCACTTCAAGTGCTCGGTGGAGCAAATTGGCCAGCAACGGTGCAAATTTCCAACGACCATTGTGGGCCTCCACCGGAGTGAAAGATAAGGCTTATGTAAGCACCAAATATGTTGTGGAACTAGTTGCCGACAATTGTGTGAACACAATGCCTGAAAATACTTTGAACGAGCTCCGCGCTAATGGAATTGTGCGAGGAGATACCATCACAGCCAATTTTGATCAGGCCCGAGAAGTTCTTAAAGATCTAGCCCAAGCTGGAATTGATTTCGATTATGTCGTCAGGCATCTAGAAACTGACGGCGTTGGTAAATTTGAAAAAGCATGGAAAGAACTTCTTAATAATGTTTCAACCGTCACACATCCAAATGAGGTAGCGCAATGAGTGTAAAAATTTCCGGTCCAGCCATAG
This sequence comes from uncultured Actinomycetes bacterium, assembly GCA_903850565.1. Taxonomy (GTDB): domain Bacteria; phylum Actinomycetota; class Actinomycetes; order Nanopelagicales; family Nanopelagicaceae; genus CAIMZW01. The sequence continues at coordinate 8,252 of CAINLV010000078.1, read as the reverse complement.
CGAAGATCGATCGCTCATCCCCCACTTATAGCGATCTCAGCACAGCTGCTGTTGCACTAGCCAAAAAAGATTCTTCCCTCTGGGGTCCTGATGCTGCATCAGAAGCGAGCATCCGATTGAATTGGATTGATCTTCCCCTCGCCTCTCGCGAATTACTTCCTGAGTTAGATGCTTTAAGCGCCTGGGCGCGTTCCACCGGGTTAACAAATGTGATCCTCTGCGGAATGGGGGGGTCATCGTTGGCTCCTGAAGTAATTTCAAAAACCTATGGAAAGAAACTTTCGGTATTGGATAGCACTGACCCGGCACAAATTTTGGCAGCAATCCCAACCGATTTAAGTACTTCAGTTGTTGTTGTAGGTTCCAAATCTGGATCCACCATTGAAACCGCATCCCAACGAGCCCTCTTCACTGAGTTATTCACTAAGGCAGGTTTGGACCCAAAGGCTCACATGGTGATTGTCACCGATCCGGGTTCGCCGCTTGATATCGATGCTCGGACAAATAATTTTCGTACCATTAACGCTGACCCAAGTGTTGGCGGTCGCTATAGCGCTCTAAGCGCATTTGGATTAGTTCCCGCTGCCCTCATGGGAGTTGATGTATCGGTCCTGCTCGACGATGCAGCTGCTGCTTGCGAAAAATTTGCTCACCCAGATTCGCCAGCCATTGAGTTGGCGTATCTACTCTTCACTCAGAGCGAGCAAACGATCTCTTTCTTTGATGCCGGTTCAAAAGTCCCTGGTATCTCGGACTGGATCGAGCAATTAGTTGCCGAGTCAACCGGAAAGAATCAACGAGGCCGATTGCCCGTTGTGATTGAAAGTGCTTCAGCGCCTATCTCTGGCCCTTCGTTAACGATTGGTTTTGCACCTAACGATGCGGCCGATCTAGTCGTCATCGCCTCCCTAGGAGAGCACTTCATTCTCTGGGAATGGGTTACCGCCCTGCTCTGTCGAGCGCTAGAGGTGGATCCTTTTAACCAACCCAATGTGACCGAAGCAAAAGAAGGTACTGGCCAATTGTTGGCGCAATGGGCAGATGGAAAAGTTCACCAACCAATTCCAGTTTTTGAGGATGAGAACCTGCAGGTATATGCCGAAGAACCTGCCGCTTCCTTAGCCGAGGCTTTCACTGCCTTTTTACAGAAGCCGGGATATTACATTGCGATAATGGCTTATCTGGCACGTGGGATTGATGATGAAATAGTGAATTCGCGAGTCCTGCTGGCAGAAAAGAGCGGACGTGGTGCCACCTTTGGTTGGGGCCCAAGGTTCCTACATTCCACCGGTCAATTCCATAAAGGTGGACAACAAAATGGATCTTTCCTTCAAATTACGGGAGAGAACGCAACTGACATAAGTATCCCAGAACAAATATTTTCGTTTCATACCTTGCTGATGGCGCAAGCCCTAGGCGATGCTCACGCGTTGAGAAGTCGAGAATTTCCGCTCTTGCGAATTCATCTTAAGAATCGTAGCGAGGGAATCGCGGCAATTCTCAAAACATTGGCCAATCTTTAGTCCTCGCCACGCAATCTAGCTAAGGCGTCGCCGAGAATTTTTTCGGCTTCGGTTCGACGCTCTTTGACGTAGGCAAGGTGAGTCTTATATGGCTCATTCTTGACGGGCATCGGTGGGTTTTCTTTATCAAGTCCGGCTGGGAAACCACAGCGAGGACAATCCCACTCTTCTGGAATTTGAACGGTGCCATCTTCGGCAAAGGATGGTCGAGTTTCATGACCATTGGCACACCAGTACGAGACTCGAAAACGTGGAATGGCTTCGCCGCGTTCGGCTTCGCCCATTGGACCGGCGCCGACTCGACTTCCGCGGATTGCACTACCCATCTGATGTACCCCAAATTCTTCTTACGCGATTTTAGCTAACGAGCAATATCTAACTTCTTACTGCCGACTCTTTTGGATTACTTCTTAAGAACCAAGCTCAACGCAATGACGCCGGCAAACCAGAGTCCGCCCACCACAATGGTGATCCGGTCCAAGTTGCGCTCGACGACTGAAGATCCGCCGTAGGAAGAAGAGATGCCGCCTCCGAAGAGGTCAGAAAGGCCGCTGCCCTTGCCCTTATGAAGGAGGACGAGCATGACCATAAGAATGCTCGTAACGAGCAAAAGTACCGATAGACCTACGACCACAATCTCTCCCAATCAACGATTCTGTAACGAGGCGGGCGTTAACCCGTTTCCTGTAAGTGTTCAAGGATACACGTACTTAGGTGGTTAGAGCGCTCCATGAAATTTGACGATTCGAGCAAATTCTTCAGGATCCAGACTGGCTCCACCCACAAGGGCACCGTCCACATCGGGTTGCTTCATAATTTCGACAGCATTGCTGGATTTAACCGATCCGCCATAGAGAATTCGGGCGCCAGCGGCAATTTCCTCAGATCCAAGCGAAACTAATTCAGCGCGAATAGCGGCGCAGACTTCTTGAGCATCCTCGGGGGTTGCCGTTTTCCCGGTTCCGATAGCCCAGACTGGTTCGTAGGCAAGGACGATCTTTTTGAGCTCTGGCTTGTGAAAACCCTTAAGTCCATTTCGTACTTGATTGAGCACATACTCGACATGAGTTCCGGCTTCGCGGATAGCTAAATCTTCACCGATACAAAAAATCGGGGTGATCTCATTGGCCAAAGCGGCCTTGATTTTACGATTAACGAGTTCATCGCCTTCTTGGTGAATTGCCCTGCGCTCTGAATGGCCGACCACTACGAATGAACAACCTAACTTCGCCAGCATAGATCCGGAGATGTCGCCCGTAAAGGCTCCTGATACATCCGGAGAGAGATCTTGTGCACCGTAGAGGAGGCGGAGGCGATCGCCATCGATCAAAGTCTGCACCGAACGGATATCGGTAAAAGGAGGAATGACAACTACATCAACGGCATCGTAATCCTTATCCCCCAAGGAATAAGAAAGTTTCTGGGTAACTGCGATCGCCTCTAAGTGATTGAGATTCATTTTCCAGTTGCCTGCTATTAATGGCTTACGCATAACACTCCCTTGACTCGTTAATACCTGTAAAAAACTTTTATGACACTAAATTGCTAGGACTAATAAACCTGGAAGTTCTTTACCTTCCAAATATTCCAATGAGGCGCCACCGCCGGTAGAAATGTAGCCAAATTCAGAATCAGCAAAACCTAACTTGCGAACTGCAGCAGCAGAATCTCCACCACCTACGACGGAAATTCCGTCCACATGAGTAAGTGCGGCAGCAACGGCGCGCGTTCCGGCAGCGAAGTTTGGAAATTCAAAGACACCCATTGGACCATTCCAAAAAACGGTCTTGCATTTTTCAATTTCGCCAGCGAATGCAGCAGCTGAAACCGGCCCAATATCCAAGCCCATTTGATCGTGCGGAATTTGATCAGCAGAAACCAAAGTCGGTGTTGCATCTGCTGCAAAAGCAGGTGCCACGACGATATCGGTCGGTAGCAAAATTTCTACCCCGATTTCATTAGCTCGCTTGAGAAGTTCAAGAACTGTTGGAATGGAATCCGTTTCCACCAGCGAAGTTCCGATCTCTTTTCCTTGAGCAGCAAGGAAAGTGAAGACCATTCCGCCACCGATGGCCAAGACATTTACCTTCTCCAAAAGATTGGAGATAACTCCAATTTTGTCCGAAACTTTTGCGCCACCAAGAACTACGCCATATGGACGAACTGGTTCCTGGGTAAGTTTCTTTAAGACTTCAACCTCGGCAGCAACCAAGAAACCGGCAGCGTGAGGCAAGAGCTTGGCAACGTCATAGACCGAAGCATGCTTGCGGTGTACGGCTCCGAAGCCATCGCTTACGAAGAAGTCGGCATAACTAGCTAATTTGCGAGCTAAATCTTCTCGTTCAGATTCGACTTTGCTAGTTTCAGCTGCTTCGTATCTAATATTTTCTAATAATAAAACCGCTCCTGGAGTCATCGCTTCGACTTTCTCCGTTACCGAAGCACCAACAATTTCCGAGGAAAAAATTATTTCTCGTCCCAAAAGTTCGCCTAATCGCTGCGCGATTGGGGCCAATGAAAGCTCTGGCTTACGCTCTCCTTTTGGCCGACCCAGATGAGCAACAATCACAATGCTCGCGCCAGATTCCAATAAATATTTAATGGTAGGAAGCGAGGCGCGAATCCGCCCGTCATCAGTAATGTTCCCCTCTTTGAGGGGAACATTAAGATCACAACGAAGTAGTACGCGCTTCCCGCGAACGTCTAACGTTTCGAGGGTAGGTATATTCATTAGAGCGATGAACCAACTAGACCAATAAGGTCGACAAGACGATTGGAGTAACCCCACTCGTTGTCATACCAACCAACAACCTTGACTGTGGTGCCGATGACTTTGGTTAAACCTGAGTCAAAGATGCAAGAACTTGGGTCGGTGACGATATCTGCTGAAACAATTGGGTCTTCGGTATAGGACAAGAAACCTTTGAGTGGACCATCAGCAGCTTGCTTCATCACTGCATTGACTTCGGCAACCGTTACTTCGCGAGAAAGTTCAACGGTCAAGTCGGTAGCAGAACCAGTTGGGACTGGAACTCGAAGTGCGTAACCATCTAGCTTGCCCTTCAACTCTGGCAGTACCAAGCTGATTGCTTTTGCAGCACCGGTCGAAGTTGGAATGATGGAAAGAGCAGCGGCTCGGGAACGACGCAAATCCTTATGAGGGAAATCCAAAATTACCTGGTCGTTGGTGTAAGCATGAATGGTGGTCATCAAGCCGCGAACAATTCCAAATTCATCATTGAGAACTTTTGCCATTGGAGCAAGGCAGTTGGTGGTACATGATGCGTTAGAAATGATGTGGTGATTGGCTGGCTCGTACTTTTCGTGGTTAACACCCATAACGATGGTGACATCTTCATCACTTGCCGGGGCGGAAATAATTACCTTCTTAGCGCCAGCGGTGATGTGCTTCTTGGCATCGGCCGCCTTGGTGAAATGCCCAGTTGATTCAAGAACGATATCGGCCTTGACCTCGGCCCAAGGAAGGGCGGCCGGATCGCGCTCGGCGAAGATGCGGATGGTGCGATCGCCAACGGTGATGGAATCGGCGGTGTGGGAGACGGGCAAGCCCAGACGGCCCAAAATAGAGTCATATTTGAGCAGATGCGCCAAAGTGGACGTTTCCGTCAAATCGTTAATGCCAACAATCTCAATATCGGCGCCGGAATCCAACACGGCACGGAAAAAGTTACGGCCAATTCGGCCAAATCCATTAATTCCAACACGAACCACAATAATCCTCGCTTCATGAAAAAGTACCCAGAATGGGCCAACGGTTCACCAGACAAGTAGCCGAATATTTTCGGCATAATCTGCGACTTCACAACATTGTGCGGGTATTAGCCTATCAGCCACGCCCGAGTTAACCCTTGCCTAGAGCAAGTGCCAGCCTAACTTTTGGCTAACAGCGCCTTTCTGGGCGGTTAATTGAGCAGGTCTGGGCTTAGCCCAGCTTCAGTATCGGGAACTCCTAAATCGTGAGCGCGCTTATCGGCCATTGCCAAGAGGCGGCGGATTCGGCCGGCAATTGCATCCTTAGTCATAGGCGGTGAGGCTAAGGAACCGAGTTCTTCCAGGCTAGCTTGACCGTGGTTAATCCGAAGCTCGCCAGCTTCTTTTAGATGATCTGGAATTTCTGAGCCTAAAATCTCCATGGCACGAGCGACTCGGGCCGAAGCGGCCACAGCTGCTCGGGCTGAACGTCTGAGATTGGCATCATCAAAATTGGCTAACCGATTAGCAGTCGCCCTTACCTCACGACGCATTCGCCGTTCCTCCCAAGCCAGAACGCTTTCGTGAGCGCCCAAGCGGGTGAGCAGGGCCCCGATCGCATCCCCATCTCGGATAACGACTCGATCCACATTTCGTACTTCGCGGGCTTTGGCAGCAATTCCTAACCGACGGGCAGCGCCAACGAGAGCCAAAGCTGCTTCTGGCCCCGGACAGGTGATCTCTAACGCAGATGAGCGACCCGGTTCAGTTAGCGAACCATGAGCTAAGAATGCACCACGCCAAGCGGCCTCGGCATCGCAAATTCCTGCTGAAACAACCTGAGGCGGTAAGCCACGGACTGGTCGACTGTGGGAATCAATGAGACCGGTCTGTCGGGCCAGCGCATCGCCTTCAGAAGCTACGCGAACGACATAGCGATTTCCTTTTCGAAGTCCGCTGGGTGAAAGAACGGCCAATTCCGAATCGTGCCCGAAAACTTCAGAGATATCTTTGCGCAGGCGTCTAGCAGTCTGCGCCGTATCCAACTCCACTTCGATGACGATCTTTCCTGCTGAAATGTGGAGCCCACCGGCAAAACGAAGAAGTGAGGATACTTCGGATTTGCGGCAACAGGGTTTTGAAATGGAAAGTCGGCTAAGTTCATCTTTGACTGAGGCTGTCATTGCCATGATGAACTCCAATCTAGGTATGCCAGCACATTCTTGGGACCACAACACATTGCTGGGGTAATTAAATCTTGATTGCTAGGTCTATCTAAGCAGGGTTGCGGAAAAAATGTGCTGGAAAACTGAAGTTAATTTTGCCGCTTGATGATGATTACTCTCGGGCCCATCGCTTAAATCTTCAACGAGGAGACTTCCGCCACAATCTCCAACCACTCTCTCCAATTCATTGCGCGCAGCAATCGAGCCGATAGCTGATGGGTCAACGATGGCAAAATCAATATGCAACTCTGGAACATGCTTGCGAACTAACTGCAGATGCTCTGCTGGGCTGTAGCCGGCGAACTCGGATTTAAGATTCTTCTCGGCAAGGTTGAGAACAAAGACTTTCTTTGCGGTTGATTCGCAAATTGCTCTCGCTTGTTCTTTGAGGATGAAATGGGGCATAACGCTTGAAAGCCACGAACCAGGTCCGAAGGTAAGCCATTCTGCTTGCGCAATTGCAGTCAATACTTCAGGGGTCACGGTTGGGTTTTCGGGGATGAGACGCAGTGACTCGACTTCGCCTTGGGTAGTGGCAACTTCAACTTGCCCTCGAACTACCCGCCTTTGACCATCAATCGAAGCGAAAGTTGCTTCGATATCTAATGGGGTTAAGGACATTGGCAAGACTCGACCAACTACTTTCAAGAGTTGCCCCACGCGATCTAATCCCTGTACTGGATCTCCATCCCGATCCCACAGTGCCGCCAAGAGCAGATTGCCAATCGCATGGCCACCCATCTCGCCATCGCTGGTGAAGCGGTATTGCATTATTTCGGCCCAATCACTTCCCCACTGATCATCACCACAAAGTGCGGCCAGCGCCATTCTTAAATCTCCAGGCGGAAGAAAATTAAATTCCTGACGCAATCGACCACTGGAACCGCCGTTGTCGGCGACTGTCACTACAGCGGTAATGGAAGTAGTGAGCGCTCGAAGCGATTTAAGGGTGACGGCTAGGCCATGCCCACCGCCCATTGCTACTACAACGGGTTGACTCAAAGTTCCCGACCCAAGTCACGGTGAATAGCTTTAGCAGCAACCCTGCGCCCAAATTGATGTTCAGATTTATTTAACCGCGAGCTCAATTCTTCAGCGATTGCAACGCTGCGATGTTTCCCGCCAGTACAACCAACAGCAAGGGTTAGATACTTGCGCCCTTCATGAATAAAACCTTCTGCCATCGTTTCAAAAACTGCTTGATAGCGAGTTAAAAATTCTTGGACATTCTCCGAACCCAATACCTTGTTAATAACCGGCTGATCCAAGCCGGTGAGCGGTCGAAGTTCAGGCACCCAGTGAGGATTGGAGATGAAGCGACAATCCATAACTAGATCGGCATCAACCGGAATTCCGTACTTGTAGCCAAAGGAGAGCACATTGACGCGCAAATCGGCAGGGTCATCTCCTTGAAAAATATCGGCAATCTTCTGTTCCAGTTGATGAATATTCAAGGAGGAAGAATCGATAACGATATCTGCCACCGAACGCACCCCTTGTAGAAGTTCTCGCTCTTTCTCGATCCCATCCACAATTCGCAAATTCCCTTGCAGCGGATGCGGTCTTCTGGTGGCCTCAAAGCGTCGGACTAAAACATCATCGGAAGCATCCACGAAGAGAACTCGATGAGAAATATCTTTCTCGGTGAGTTCGGCTAAGGCCCGACTTAAATCGTCGAAGAATTGTCGTCCTCGGACATCGATCACTACCGCGATTGTAGAAACTGAAGTGGCCGCGAGTTCGCATAGACTGGTCAAAAGCGCTGGCGGCAAGTTGTCGACGACATACCAAC
>CAINLV010000077.1 GCA_903850565.1 uncultured Actinomycetes bacterium | reverse complement strand
TGATCAACATCCAAGACAACCATCTTTGCCGCACGACGAGTTGCGCCACCGGATTTGATAGTTCCCGCAGATGCATCAGCACCACGCATAAAGGAAACTGGGCCAGAGGCAGAGCCGCCGGACTTTAACAATTCTTTCGATGACCGAATTCGAGAGAGGTTCAAACCCGCACCAGAACCGCCTTTGAAGATCATTCCTTCTTCGCGATACCAGTTAAGGATGGAATCCATAGTGTCATCTACTGCCAAGATAAAGCAGGCAGAGACTTGCTGAGGTGCGTTGGTACCAACGTTAAACCAGACTGGTGAGTTGAAGGAGAAGACTTGGTGCATAAGCATCCAGGTAAGTTCGTGTTCGAAGATTTCCGCATCGGCATCGCTGGCAAAGTAACCGTTCTCTTTTCCGGACTTTACATAAGTCAGAACAACGCGATCAATTACTTGCTTCAACGACCATTCGCGATTTTCAGCACCTAGTGCGCCGCGGAAATATTTTGTGGTGACGATGGTAGAGGCGTTGACGGACCAGAAATCTGGATACTCAACTCCGCGTTGTTCGAAGATGACCTCGCCGGATTTCCAGTTGGTCTGAACCACATCTCGTCTTTCCCAAGTTGCTTCGTCATACGGATGAACACCTGCAGTGGTGTAGATACGTTCGATGGTAAGACCCTTACCTAAGGCTTTCTTACCGGTTTCAGTCGCTGCGCGATTGACCACTGACATTGTTGTGCTCTCTTCCTAATTTAGTGACTTATTTGTTGATGGATGCAGACATTGAATTTTGTTGTACAGGTGTGACAGAGGGGGCGTCACGATTTACTGATGGTGCTGGAACGAGGGGATGCGAAGGTGCGGCTCGCAACAGTGCGATCTCGCCTTCGAAATCTTCTAAGGAAGAGAAGTTACGGTACACCGAGGCGTAGCGAAGATACGCGACCTCATCGAGTTCTCGGAGTGGCGCCAGGATTGCCATCCCAACTTCGTGAGCTTCTACCTCTGCCTGGCCATCGGACCGTAGGGATTCTTCAACCCGCTGGGCTAGGAGCGCCAAGTCATCATCGCTAACCGGCCGGCCCTGACAGGCCTTACGGACGCCATTGACGACCTTCTCCCGGCTAAAGGGTTCGGTGGCACCTGATCGCTTCACAATCAGCAGCACCGAGGTCTCAGATGTGGTGAACCGGCGGCCGCAAGAAGAACATTCTCGGCGGCGGCGGATCAAAGTGCCCTCTTCAACCGGACGCGAATCAACGACTCTGGAGTCATCGTGGCGGCAGAACGGGCAGATCATCTGAGAATCTCCTTAAATACGGGGGGAAGGAGAAACATAGTGGCTTTATCTGACTTTCGACAGATCAAACACAAGTTATGGAACGTGTCTTGCGTTTAACCCCTATATGTTGTGCCAACCATAGACCCGAACTTGAGGCTTTTTGCGCCCGAACTCGGCGTGTCTAACAAATTTCCCTCACAATTTGCCGTCAATTAGGGCAAATCGCCCCAGCCAAGGGATTTCGGTCGGCTAGCTCTGGCTATTTGCGCCAGCGATTTCGACTATCGGTAGGCGAACTTTTGCAGGTATAGGCAACCCCGGCCGCGCTAATACCCTGCGAACCTTCCGGAGCGCAAAAGGAGCCAGGATGAATCACCGAAGAGGTATCAGGGGCGGCAGAGGCGGCGGGCGCAGGTGAAGCCGGGGTCGATCCGCTACTCATAGTTGGTGCCACGCCGTTGCTGGGCACCGTTGCTCCCCCAGGGAGTGCGCCAACATATTTCTTATATCCCGCGATCCAATTGGTTTTGAAAACTGCTTGTGCCGCCGCCAAAGTTATTTGGCGAGCACAGATCAATAAATGAAGTTTGTTCTCCAATTTATCTTTTACTCGGGCGCCATAGTTTCCCGCCCACGGTTCGGGCCACAGATTTCCTACTGCAGCTGGATGACCACCAATTTCAAGGGGAATTAAATGATCTTCTTCATAATCCGCGGTCGATAAATCTCCGTTGAGGTTGTAGCCCGCAGCCAACTGCTTTCGCTTAATTCCAGTTGTGTAGGAAGCAGGCGGGCGAATCGTTTTGGTATATCCAACGACGCAGATTGTGGAACCAATATTTTTCTGAGTCACCGATGGGTTAGCAACACCTGGGGTCAACTTCGAATTCGGTAGACCATTAAAAGTGGCGGCACTACTTGGTTGTGTCAGTGTTAATTGAGATGTAATCAAGAGTAGAGATAAAAGAACTTTTATCGAACTTTTCATCCTTCTTATCTCCCACTTCTGTTACCAGAAGTGAAAGTATAACTACGATAAGTGGATCTAACGAGGGAGAGCACCGTGAAAGAAGATCTGACCGATCATCGAGTCATTAAGTGGGAGAAGGCTGTCGAAAAGCCCATGATCCTTATTTCACTGCTCTTTTTGGTGGTCCTCATTCTTCCGGCGGCTCATCCTTTGACCCCCACGTGGAAGAACCACCTCAACCGCCTAGATCTGACAATCTGGGTGATTTTCGCAGTGGATTACTTTGGCAAGCTGGTCGTATCCAAATACCGTCGCCAATTCTTCAAAACACATTTATTCGAAATGCTTATTGTGATCTTGCCTTTCCTTCGCCCGCTGCGACTTCTTCGCTTGATTCCATTAGTGGATTACTTCCTGCGTTATGCAAAACGAACTCTCTCCGGCAAATTGCTTCAATACGTTTCTCTGGCGGCAATACTCATCACTACTCCAGCAGCAATTTTGATGTATGAAGTCGAGCGCGACGCATCCGGTTCCAACATAAAAACATTGGGCGATGCCATCTGGTGGGCCGGTGCCACAATCACCACAGTCGGTTACGGCGATCGCTTTCCAATAACAGCGTTGGGCCGTTCCTTGGCATTTCTAGTGATGATCACTGGCATCAGTTTGATCGGCGTGATTACCGCATCGATTGCTTCGTGGTTTGTGAAGTCAGATGAAGAAGCATCTGATCAGGTACAGATGCATCAATTAATGTCTGAGCTTAAGGAAATTAAATCAAAATTAGAAAAGCTAGAAGGGTCATCAAATACTAATTAAGCAGGATCGCTCCCGCCATGCGCATAATCTCCACCGGAATGGCGACCTGATTCTTCGAACTAACTCGGCTTGTGGAAGTCCTTCCCCTGCGTACGACCTTAACCTTTGCCTTATCTGTCATAGGTAAGGTCTAACACCCACCTTTAATTCGCTGGAACCCACAACTTTTCGCCGGCGTGAATATCTGAAGACTTAAGATCGTTCGCTTTGGAGATCTCATCAACAACGGATGAGACGGAGGCAGATCCAGCAACTAGATTGGCCAGAGACCAGAGGGTCTCTCCTGGGGCAACTACAACCCGGACATATCCGACAGATGCTGGAGTGGCAACGGTTGGCTTCTCAGTTGCATTTCCAACTGCGCTATAACCAGCGCCAATTACTACCATCAAAGAAAATACCGCGGTGGCCCGTACCGTGTTGCGGCCTCGACGTGTGAGTCTCATTTGAGCTTCTCCTTCTAACCTTGTTCGAGGGGATTCGAACAACTGTTCTAATGAGAATTAAAGACCATCCCACTGACATCCGCAAGTTATTTTCGAACATATGTTTGAATTTCTTTCCACCTTGCCCTACCCTTAAACCATGAGCGACGAAAATTTCACCGAATTCCCTGACACTCCACCCGGCGAGCACGGCCTTACCGCCCGGCAGATGAAGATCCTTGAAGTTATTAAGGCGGCCATCGACTCCCAGGGTTACCCGCCTTCTATGCGTGAAATCGGCCTAGCCGCAGGCTTAGCCTCCCCCGCATCGGTGAAATACCAGCTAGAAGCCCTAGAACAGAAGGGCTGGATCCGCCGAGACGCCACCCGAGGCCGGGCCATTGAGGTCAAGATCCCCGGTGAAACCGAGCAAGCCGTCATTCCCGAAAGAACCCGAATGATCCCGCTAGTCGGCCGCATTGCCGCTGGCTCCCCCATTTTGGCCGAGCAAGAAGTCGAAGAAGTATTCCCACTGCCCGAGTCCCTAGTAGGCCAGGGCGAGCTCTTCCTCCTCAAAGTCGTCGGTGATTCCATGGTCGATGTCGCAATCTGCGATGGCGATTACGTGGTCATCCGTGCCCAGAAGAACGCCGAAAAGGGCGAAATCGTTGCCGCCATGATCGATGGCGAAGCCACCGTCAAGACCTTTTCAAAAAAGGATGGCCATTACTGGTTACTTCCAGCCAATGAGAACTATGCCCCTATCCCGGCGGATGACGCGGAGATCCTTGGGAAAGTTACGGCCGTGTTGAGGAGTGTGCGGTAATACATGATTAGTAGCTTTTCTTCCGATAGCGTGGACAAGTGAAAACTCAAGGTAAATCAAGCGTTGCTGGCTTTTTTGCCGGAGCTGGTGGTCTCGATTTAGGCTTTAAGCAGGCTGGTTTTGAAGTGCCTTGGGCCAATGAGTATGACCGAACGATCTGGGCTTAAAGTCACCTCTTAGAAGATCAGCAACCGCCCAGACAAATGAAATTTAATCTTGAAACTCTTTTGGTCCGGCCATTTATTCTTGCTCCATTTCAACTTCGCCTAGAGATTGAAAATATTTCTTCATTTTCATCGCCATTAGGATCCGACGTTCTTTTAGAAACTCGTCGTATTCCATGACGCCTGATTTCAACATTGAGACGGGAATGCAATTTTCCTCAAAGTTCTTCTTTAACCCGCGCTCGTCCTTAATACCACCATACTTGAGTTTGCCCGTTTCAATTTGTTTAATAATTTCCGCAAAATACTTGTCTGGGTCCTTTGCCCCAATAGCAATGTTTATTTCGCTTTGGGTCATAGCGTAGTTTGCAATTTGATTGTATTTGGTTCTGCTTAAACCTTGGGATTTCAAGAATTTTCGGGGATAGATATGATGGATATCACCTTGATTTTGAATCATCGTTGAGACGGTGATGTCTCTTGATAGAAAACCTCTGTCACCGTTCTTAACTTGTGCAGCGAAAAAGATTGACAGATAAGGGCTATTAACCGAAGAAGTTTCCATCTCTTGCGGAAGCAGAGATTCCCAGAAAGAGTCAGTTAGGGCTGAATCCATAATCAATTTGGTGTACTTCACAAGACCAATTTGGTTTATCTGACGAATATCCTGATCCATAATTGATTCTGCTTGACCTGAATATCGGCCCGTGATCATGGCCATGACTAGCCATTGACGCACAATTGTTTCAAGTTCGGATGGATCCATCTTTTTTGCACGACCGTGCAAGTAAACAATATAAGCAAAGTCTAAAACCGTTTGGCTTCCCAGCAGTGAATTTGAGACAAAGCCAGCCGACTTAACAATCATTACGAAGCGCTGAAATTGCGTTTTATTCATGAAGTTTAGAATTCCATCTTTCAACGTTTTAAAGGAAGCCTCGGCAATAGCTTCTTCAAATTCTCTGGTTTCGAAGTTTCTTCCTGATAGAAGCGCTACCAAATCTTGAAGCTTGCCACGTCCGAATTCAGAGACAAATGCGACACGGAGCATGTCAGTATAAGAAGGGTCGTATATATCCTCATTTACGTCGGCAATCCACTTCATTTTTGGAAAGAACTCAGACTTAGCAAAGTTTTTGTCACGTTCTTGGATTGTCGTAATGAATTCAGGTGCGACAGCCAGGTGACAGAAATAGTCAATCGCTTTGCGAAGTAGATTGCCTTCATAAGTCTCATTTGCTGCAATCTTTGACATTGCAAAGTCTGCTTGCGATAACTGGGCTCCTTGGGAATTAACACGGATGAAGATCTCAGTCACGGTTTCAATATCGAGCTCATTCGAAAGTTCGATCACACCAACAACGTTATTCTGAATCTTTACAAGATTGTTTAATACGTCGAAAACTTTGTTCTTATCGACACCCTCGTTTTTTGCACAATAATCATCTACAAGATTTAGCATGTGGACATCAGCCGAAAAGACTTCAGAGACGTCTGGAATCCACTCTTTGCTCCTTGCAATTACTGGATTGAGAACCTCGAACTTTTCCTCTAGTGGGTTGAAGGCGATGGTGATTCTTGTAGTTACGTAGTCCTTATTGATGATGGTGATTCCCAAAAGGGATGCCATCAATGCAGTGACACGTTGTTGACCGTCAATCAAAATTCTCTTTCCGGCTGCGTGCCCACCATCTTTTAAGCGGACGGTTGGGTTGTTCCATGCGATCAGATACCCAATTGGGAAGCCTTGATAAAGAGAATCAAGAAGATCTCTTACCTTAGATGCATCCCATACAAATGGTCTCTGAATTTCGGGGATGGCTATTTCTTTGGACTTCACCCATGTAAGAATCGTTCCAATTGGCTGAGGGACAACTTGATATCGAGGCGCAGTCATAGGCAAAACCTATCCGTTAGGTGTGACAATGTTTAGTGACTTGGGTCTTTCATGACCACTAATCATCCGATTGACCGCTAAATTCCTTAAATCTGACCTCTAGTCGGGCTGGATCGGGTCGCTCACCCGGTGCAGGAGGAACCCAAAGCTTTCCCTTGTCCATTTCCTTGATTCCATGTTCAAGCATCGGTCCATCCTTTTCAGACAAAATGTCTGGGCGCACATGGACCGTGTAGTCAGGATCGATTCCCACGATATTTATGTCATACGCAGTGTGGTGAATTTTGCAAAGGCTGAGACCATTCGTTACTG
>CAINLV010000076.1 GCA_903850565.1 uncultured Actinomycetes bacterium | reverse complement strand
GCCGACATAATTTGCCGCTAGCCAAGCTTGGTAAATTCATGACGATTTCAACGAATGGAAAATTGGTCCGTATTTATGCCACCGACCATTCTCGGTGCGCACTAGCCGCAGTTTTAGGAAATGTAATTCTGATAAATGTTCACCTATCTTTTATCTGGCCGTTTAATTGGCGACAGTTTCAAGATTTAAAGAAGTGGGCGAGTGAGCTTGAAGCCGAATTCAAACTGCCAGTTTTCATCATGGGCGATCTCAATCTCCGGCGCCTGGGATGGGGAAATAGATGGCATTCACTTATGAAAGCAATTACTTTCCCGGTGTGGAAACCCCAGCGCCAAATAGATTATTTCTTGAACAGGAACCAGCATGAGCTCCATTCAGAAATTTATCCATCGGCCATTAGCGATCACTTTGCTATATCAATCGATATAGAAATCGAATAGAGGATATGAAAATGAATCAAGATTACATAGGTAAAGTCGTAGTTATTACTGGTGCCAGTTCTGGTATTGGTGCCGCCTTGTCCCAAGAAATTGCTAGCCGCGGTGGGTTTGTAGTGTTAGTAGGTCGAAACTTGGATCGCTTGACTGAGGTAATGGCGCTATGTCCGGGAAGTACTTTCATTCAGGCTGATGTAACCGATAAAGGGCAAGTCGAAGGTGTCTGCGCCGAAGCGCTAGCCCGCTACGGCCAAATTGATATCTGGGTGAATAACGCTGGTCGAGGAATTTCCAGAAATCTTCTCGATTTAAGCGAAGAAGACCTGGATGAGATGATTAAAGACAATGTGAAGTCAGTTCTATTTGGGATGCAGGCAGTTCTTCCTTACTTCCAAGAAGTAGGCCACGGTGTTCTGGCGAATGTTTCTTCCATGCTTGGGCGGATTCCGGCAGCGCCGGCACGTTCGGCATATAGCGCAGCCAAGGCGGCTGTTGTGTCCATGACGGAAACTGCCCGGATGGAATTCGAAAAAAGTCTGCCACAGGTGCGCATTGTGACTGTGTTCCCGGGCGCAGTTGCTACCGATTTTGGAAATAATTCATTAGGTGGGGGAGTCGATTCCCGGGCAATTCCCAATGCCCAGGGCGTCACGGAGGTTGGCCAAGTAATTGCCGATGGATTAATGGCCGGGCCAGTTGACCTTTACACCCGAAGTCACGGAGCCGAAGCTGCGATTGGGCATATGAAAAAATTGGCAGACATTTAGTACGCCTAGGTTTATGCCCCGAAGATCACTAGTCAGGAATGACTAAGGATCGTTCACCTTTCCAGGCTGCGGTTAGGAGCATGAGAATCGCATCGTAGTCGCTGCTGCCAGGATGGTTTTGGAGTAAGCGCGTTACGAGCAAAGTTCGCTCAGCGATTATTGGGAGTTCGGACTGGTTAACTCCGATATCTGCCAAGGATTTTGGAATTCCGATTCTCTCTAAAAGAGCTTCGCACCATTGGATAAATTCTTCTGCAAATTCCAGAGCGCTCTTTTGACCTTGAACCAACCCAACCGCTTCGGCTAATTGACCCATCCGTTCAGCACAGATAATTTTCAATTGAGCCAGAACGTAAGGAAGAAGTAAGCCCACTCCTAATCCATGAGGCGTGCGGGTGGTGGCGCCAATTGGATATTGCATTGCATGAGGACATCCAGTTCCACCATGAGCGAAAGCCAGTCCGGCCCACATTGCAGCTTGCGCAACTTCGGAACGTGCATCTAAATCATCGCCATTGCGCCATGACTTTTCCAGATTCTTAGCAAGTGCGGTGATCGCCTGCAGCGCATAGCTATCGGTTGTTGCATTCTGACCGATGAAAACAGTATCTACTAAATGTGACGCTGTTAATTCTTTAGGACGCGCCAGGAAAGATTCAATCGCATGGCACAAAGCATCCGTCCCTGAATGGGCAGTTACGCTCGGCGGACAAGTCAATGTCAGGGTTGGATCAATGACTGCAAATGTTGGAATCAAATAAACGCTAGAAACTCCCACTTTGAGGGCGCGGTTGGGATCTGTTATGACGGCAACTGGAGTTACTTCAGAACCGGTACCGGCAGTTGTTGGAACTGCGATTAGCGGAATTGTTGGTCCTGGAACTTTATCTTCACCATAATAATCTTCTGGCCTACCACCGTGGATCAGCAACAGCCCAACCATTTTTGCAAGATCTATAACAGTGCCGCCGCCAATGGCAAGAATGACATCAATCTTTTTTGATTGACACAGTTCAACTGCATCATCGATATCTGAAATCGGAACATCGGTCTTAGCCCAAGAATAAATTGTGGTTGATTCCATCGCTTCTGAAACGGATTGAATAATTTCTTGGATCAGAGGAAGTCCGACCAAGCTTTGATCGGTAACGATGAGCAAGTCAGCACCTTCGCGTGAGCAAATCTTGACTAAATCTTTACGACTGCCAATAGCCACAATCGTTTGCCGGGGCGTGCGCAGCGTCTTTGGTTGAAATTTCATGGATTTGAGCATAGCGATTCCACGGCTATGTCTATCCAAAGCCATCTTCTCGGCTTAGAATTTTTCTAGACTCGCGCCCCAAAATAAACCTTCCAGATACTTCACAACTGGAAGATATCTCCATATAGTTTGTTAACCGTTTACCGTTCACAATTCCGGGGGAGGAAATTGATGGTAATAAAAGGAAAAGTTCGAAACTTGGCTATCGCGGCCGCTATTGGAGCTTTATTCTCAGGAACATTCCTGGGGGTACAAAGTTCAAATGCGGCTTCGGCAACCAACTGTAATTTGAAGTCCAAGGCGACGACGGCCAACTGCGATTCAGTTACCTACGCCGCGCTTCAGCGCGTTGGTTCACTCGATAAGCTAAATCCGGTCGGCGGATACACCGAAAGCCAGATGGTCTACATCACTTCCGGTCTGCTCTATCGATTTAATGCAAATGGCGTGCCTTGCCGTGACCTAGTAACAGAGGAGACAGTTTCCTCGGACGGCTTGACCGTTACGCAAAAACTTCGAACCATTAAATATTCAGATGGAACACCTTTCGCTGCAGATGATGCTGTCAACCAATTCAATCGTTGGGTTGATTCAAAGTTGTCTTCTGCTTACATTGATAAGGTCAGCAAGGTAGTTGCAAAGGATGACCACACCTTGGTGTGGACCTTGAAATCTCCTTACCCAGATTTCCACTTTGCACTTGCGCAAGAGTTTATGGGAATCCACCCAGCAGATCGCACCAATACTGCAGCGAAGGCTGCGGCTTACTTCAAGAATCCAGTTTCTGCCGGTCCAATGATGGTGAAAACCTTCGTACCAGGAACTGATCTCTTCGTAGTTGTTGCCAACCCTAATTACTGGGCAGTTCCAGTAACAAAGGAACTTCGTGTAGTAACCATGCCAGATGCAAATACCCGACTTGCTGCCTTCCAGGCTAAGTCAGTGGACTATGTTCAAGAGTTGCCACTAGCGGCGACATCAACAAAGTGGGATAAGAGCCAATATCGTGCGTTCACCGCATTTGACTCTGGAACATTTATGTTGGCCTTCAACATGGGATCCGGTCAAGGAAATCCAGCTCTGAAGGATGCTCGAGTTCGTCAAGCAATTTCAGCAGCGGTTGACCGCGCTCAGATCATGCGCGTGGCATTTAACAACCTCTCTAAGCCAAACTGCGGAATGCAGTTCAACCACAACAACAAGTACTACCTCTGCTCGCTACCTAAGAATGGCGCTCGCGATCTAGGACTTGCCCGAAGCCTGCTCAAGGCCGCTGGATATGCAAAGGGCTTCAAGGTAACAATGGAAGTTCCTAACCGTGTTCTTTGGCAAGATGCAGCTCAAATTGTTAAGGATAACTTGGCTCTCGTTGGCATCGACGTCACCATTGACATGGTGACACCAGATACCAATATCGGACCTAAGTTCATTACCTCGCCAACCCGCGCATGGGACATGATGTGGTTTGGAAATAACGCAGCGACTCCTATCCTGCAATTGTCCAACTGGTTCAAGCCAGGTGGAATTTGGGTAGCAAACGCAAACGTTCCTGATGCCACAGTTGCTGCCAGCGGTAAGTTGCTAGATGAAGCAGCTTCTGCAACTGATTCAGACACCATCAAGGCCAAATTGACTGCGGTTGAGAAGATTGCTTATGACATCTCAGCCTTCATTCCAATTGGTACTCGTTTCTACTACTCAGGCAGCTTGATCGCTCCAGGATTAGTCGAAGCTTTGATGCCAGGACAGTTGGAGTTTGTTGTCACCACAAACCCACCACTACCAACTAATTAATAGATTAGAAAAGTAGAAACCCACTGAGTCGATTCACATGGCTCGGAAAAGTTTGAGAAGGTAAACAGAGTTAGATATTGACTCTGTTTACCTTCTTGGTTGAATTAAGGGCTTGAAAAGGACCCTAATTTCTAGTGAAAGAGAGGCGGCAGTAGTGAAGAATCAAGCACTTCGGAAGATCTTAGGTCGCCTGGTCCGTGCATTTTCAGTTTCATTCTGGGTCATGTTTATTTCCTTTACTATCATTCGTTTAACTCCAGGAGATCCAGCCACGGCTAGATTAGGTGTGGAAGCTGGTAAAGCAGCAACAGATGCGCTTCGTAAACAACTTAAACTGGATGTAAATCCGATTCAACAGTTCTTCAGTTATACAAATGGACTTTTTCATGGCGACCTAGGGATCTCGCTGCAAACCGGACGGCCAGTTCTGGATATCGTGAAAAGCACTTTGCCGGTTACGCTAACTTTAATTTTGCTTTCAACGGCTGCTGCGGTAATTATCTCTATTCCGATTGGAACTTATATCGGCTGGTCGGGTAAATCCTCATCTGTCTACGCCTTTCGTACTTTGACTTCGATCATTCTGGCGACACCAAATTTCTTCATTGCCATGATTGGAATTCTATTCTTCTCAGTTCGTGTCAATTGGGCGCCGGTATTTGGATACACGCCGCAATTTCCTGGAAACTTGAAATATTTATGGCTTCCGGTGGCAGTGAATACATTGATCATGACTGCCGTCGTTTCGCGAGTACTTTCTAGCTCTGTACTGGAAACAAAAGGTGAGGAATTTGTCGAGACTGGGATTATTCGGGGCGTAGGTCGCATTAGATTCTTTTGGTTCTATATTCTCAAGCCCTCTTTGGCGCCAACCGTTGTCTTGTTGTCATACATGATGGGAACCATGTTGGGCGCAACCGTTATTTTGGAAACGATATTTACTCTGCCGGGAATTGGTCGAGAAATGATCGGTGCAGTGTTGACCAGCGATTATCCCGTAGTGCAAGGAATCTTGCTTTTCTTTGGTTTCATAACCGTTGCCCTAAGTTTTACCGGCGATCTCATCGCATTTTGGCTTGATCGGCGGGTGAAGATATGAACGAATTAACTCGCAAGCAGAGATTCAAGAATTGGCTAGCGCTGCCTGGTGGTTGGGGAATTTTGATCGGTACGATCATGTTCGCCGCAATTGTCATTATGGGCATTGTGATTCCATTGTTCGGCCCATTTAAACCTAATGCCTTTGTTGGTGATCCTTCAGTGGCACCATCATTTAAACACCCCTTTGGTTTGGACCAATTGGGTAGAGATGTTATGTCGCGCACATTTGCCAGCGTATGGATCGATATCGGTGTTTCCTTCTTTGGTGTGACGATCCCGCTCATCATTGGAACGATCATTGGAATTCTTCTAGGCGTGACCAAGATCAAGATTATTAGATCCGTGGTGAGTTCCATTATTGATGGAATAAATGCTTTCCCACTATTGGTGGTTGCCGTAGCGATGTTGGCCTTTTTCGGCGCCGGGTTGAAGAGCGTAATCATTATTTTGTCGATTACTAACTGGGCGAGGTATGCCCGAATCGCCAGGACTAGGGCAGTAGTGGTTTCGCAACAGAACTACATCGAAGCGGCTCGCACGTTGGGGTACTCGAAATCCCGAATTGTTATCAAACACATAGCCCCAAATGTTTCTGCTGAATCAGTGGCCTACGCCCTGAGCGACTTCATCATTGTTATCACCGTTATTTCGGGATTGTCATTCCTAGGTTTGGCGGCACGACCTCCAGCAGCTGAATGGGGATCGATGATTGCAGATGGTCGAGCCTATTTGGCCAATGGATGGTGGATGGTAATTTTTCCTGGGCTAGCGCTTTGTTGGGCGGCTATTTCCTTGTCTTTCATCGTTGAAGGTATGTCCCGTCGAGATCGAGGTAACTCATGACTTCGAATTCACTGGTTTCAATTAATGAGTTAAAGATTGATGTCCGGATTACCAAATCTCTTCGGTTGAAGATAGTTGATAGCGCCACTTTTGATGTAGAACGAGGTCAAATACTTGGTTTGATTGGTGAATCCGGTTCCGGGAAAACCATGCTCTGTCGATCACTGGTTGGCACCTTAGGGCGTCGTGGGGCCTACATCGCTGGTGGCGATTTGGTATTTGATGGAATTGATCTTATAACTGCAAAACCTTCGGATTGGCGAGATATTCGCGGCAAGCGAATTGGTTATGTTCCACAAAGCGCATTGGCTGGTCCCAATCCGGTTATGACTATTGGCGCACAATTGGCCGAAGCAATAGAGCAATCTGAGAACCATGATAAGGATTACATACGTAAGCGAAGTCTGGAGCTATTAGAGATTGTTCAAATAAGACGTCCGGAAATTGTATTAAAGCAATATCCATATGATCTTTCCGGTGGAATGAAACAACGAGTCATGATCGCTTGTGCAATCGCCCAGCAACCTTCCTTGATTGTTGCCGACGAACCAACGACGGGACTAGATGTTACGGTTCAAGCCGAAATTATGGATTTATTAAAGCGAATTCGAAGTGAATTTAGTACCTCGATAATTTTAGTTTCTCACGATTTGCCGTTGATCAACGATGTCTGTGATGACATCGTAGTAATGCATGCTGGCGCAACGGTCGAGAAGGTGAGTTCGGCCCAGGTGTCTCATTCTCTGCATCCGTATACCCGCGCTCTCTATAGCTCTCGTATCGATTTGGTAGAACCAAAAGGTCAGTTGGTCACCATAAAAGGTCAGCCGCCAACGGTCGGTCAGTGGCCATCGGGTTGTCGCTTTGCAGACCGGTGTGATTTTGTTGTTGATTCGTGCAGAAGCGCATCGACTGTCCCGCTAGTTTCAGTGGCACAGGATCATATGACTGCCTGTTTACGCTTCGACCAGATAGGAAAGTGATTATTGGCTATGAATTTACTTGAAGGTCAAGATGTCACGGTGCACTTCAATGTCCACGGTGGCGTCATAAAGGCGGTCGACCTAGTTAATTTTGCATTGCCTCAAGGTCAAATAGTTGGAATTGTCGGCGAATCTGGAAGCGGGAAGTCCACCTTTGCCAGAGTTCTGGCTGGAATCCAAATTCCTACCTCGGGATCAGTTTCTTACTTGGGCAAGCCAATTCAAGATGGAAAAATTACCTACAAAGGGGATCTTCGACAGGCGGTCCAAATGGTTTTTCAAGATCCATACGGTTCGCTTAACCCTCGAATGCGAATTATTAAGGCAGTTGCTGAAGCGGTTCGTCAACATCAAAATGTAGAAAAGGCAGAGGCTAAAGAGATCGCTCAAAAGTTGCTAGAGAGTATGGGTATCAGTGCCTTGGATTCGCGAAAGTATCCAAGCGCACTTTCCGGCGGACAGCGACAACGCGCATCGGTTGCCAGGGCGCTTTCTGCTCAGCCAAAAATCTTGATCGCAGATGAACCTACATCGGCGATCGATCAGAGCGCTCAAGCCCAGCTTCTGGGGCTTTTCAATGAGTTAATTAAAAACGGGCTTTCCATTGTATTGGTATCACACGACCTGGGAGTCATCAGGTACCTCTCTGATTATGTATATGTCATGAAAGACGGCAAATTTGTTGAAGAAGGAAAGACAGAAGAGATCTTCAACAACCCCAAAGAGGAGTACACCAAGAAACTTATCTCCTCGATTCCAGGGCATAAGTCGCACTGATCCTTAATCAGAAGTAATACTTGCCTGGTGAAAACTATCGACTGGGATCAAGGCACTTGGTTAAATGAACCTGACTCCGCCGAGCTATCGGGCTCTTCTTTTTCTGTCACGGCGAAACCAGAGAGCGATTTTTGGCGGCACACTTCCTACGGATTTGTCCACGAAAGTGCTCATGCTCTGCTTATCGATTTTCCCGATAAATCTGCCATTGAAGTTTCCTTTATCCTGGACTACCAGGGGACCTTCGACCAAGCCGGTTTGATCGTGTATGCCGATGAATCACGATGGACAAAAGCGGGAGTTGAATTTTCCGATGGAGCACCGCAATTGGGGGCAGTGGTAACGGATCAAAAATCGGATTGGTCGGTCGCTCCGGTGCCAGAATGGTTTGGAAAAGAAGTGACCATTAGGGCAAGTCGAAGCGGAGATGCACTCACGATAAGAGCGCGTTGTGACGGACCCTGGCGTTTGGTTCGACTATCGCCACTGAATGAGAGATTCAATTGGCAAGCCGGGTTGCACCTTGCTTCGCCTCTTAAAGAAGGATTGATTGTTGAATTCACATCCTTTCAAATTGGCCAGGCCGACGAAACCCTGCACTAGATTTTTTACTAGAACCAGACCACTAAACTGGCAACAAGCAAAAGCTCCTAATGAAAAGTGAGAGGTGGTCAGCCAGATGGATTTAGAAGAGGCCTTAGCTGACATAGCCGAAATGATCGCAGATACCTCCACTTTAGTCCGAGCCGTCCTCTCTGGTAAGCGGAGAAATATGAATCCCTCATCCCAACGAGTCGATATTCGACCGGTATTACTGAAGGAATCCATTGTTCTTCATGTGATGGAAAATGATGGGATTCGTACGACCGCTAAAAACTTTCTACCGAGTGAATTAAATATTCGCGAACTATTAGAAAGTGGTTATGCCAACATATTGGCGGAATCTACGAGTCGATCATTAAGCGCTCGAATTTCAAAAAAGGGTCAGGCTCTTGTGCACGAAGAGAAGAAAGTGGCTGAACAAAACCTTTCCCACGATCGGAGCAAAAAACGGTTATTGGATTCAGCTGATCCATACTTGGTGAAGATCGGTATCTCGGATTCGGCTGGAAATATAAAACCTTCGCGCCAGGACAAATTCCGACAAGTGGAAGAGTTTCTTAGAATCTTGGAACCAACCCTTGATTCATCGTTGTCAGCAGGTCACTTAAGTGCCCCAACCGCCGAAAAGCCACTGACGATTGTAGATTTGGGCTGCGGACACGCCTATTTAACCTTTGCCGCACATCAGTACCTAACCAAGAAATCGACCCCGGTCCACGTTATCGGGATTGATATCCGGGAAGAATCTCGACTTCGAAATGAAAAAATCGCCAAGGAATTGCAGATCGACAATACCATTGAATTTCAGGCCGGGGAAATTTCTCGATTGCCCGCACAACCGGTAGATGTTGCAATCGCCTTGCATGCCTGTGATACGGCAACTGATGATGCCTTGGCTTGGGCCGTTAAGAGTGGCGCCGCAATGATTTTGGCTGCCCCTTGTTGTCACCACGACATCCAGAAGCAAATGAAAGATTCGCCGCAGCCGTGGGGGATAGTTACCCGACATGGATTACTCAAAGAGCGGATGGGTGACTTACTCACCGACGCTATCCGGGCACAGATTCTTAAGCTACTTGGATATCGGGTCGACACCATTGAGTTTATTGCTGGGGAACATACACCCAGGAATCTCATGATTCGGGGTGTCCGCACTGGGGCCGCCGCCGATCCAGCGGAAGTGGAAAAATACCTAGATTTAATCGGAGAGTGGCAACTCAAGCCTGCCTTGGCTGTGCGACTTTCGGAAGAACTTTCTGCAGTGGGAGTCACCACCTAGCCAGAAGTGTCACTACATTTCGGTTATGACATTCGATGTAACTAAAGTTCGTTCTCATTTTTCGGCCCTGGCTAGTGGAATCGCATTCTTCGATGGTCCTGGGGGAAGTCAAGTTCCCGACGTTGTGGGCGCGCGGATATCAGAAGTTATTACTTCGGCAATTTCCAATCGTGGTGTCATTACCAGTTCAGAACAGAATGCTCAGGAGATTGTGCTTCAGTTCCGTCAGGCGGTGGCCGATTTAGTCGGTGCCCAACCTGGTGGAGTCGTTTATGGCCGCAGCTGGACGCAATTGACCTATGACTTTTCGCGCTCGCTTGCGAAAACATGGAGCCCGGGTGATGAAATTATCGTCTCTCGGTTAGATCATGATTCAAATGTTCGGCCGTGGGTTCAAGCCACAGAACGTGTAGGTGCTGTGGTGAAGTGGGCTGAATTTGATTTAGCTACTGGTGAACTTGCTCCTGCTGTTATTGAGGCTCTCCTGACACCACGAACCAAATTAGTTGCCCTCACAGGCGCCTCTAACGTCTTAGGAACACGACCAGACTTAAAGGTAATCTCCAAGAGCGTTCATGCTGTTGGCGCACTTTTCTATGTAGACGGTGTGCATCTCACGCCACATGCGCCGATAGACGTTGTCGAAATCGGAGCCGATTTCTTTGGCTTCTCCGCATATAAAATATTTGGACCACATTGCGCCGCGCTAGTGGCAGACCCAGCGCTGCTTGCTTCCATCAAGAATGACAAACTACTTCCTTCAACAGATGATGTTCCAGAACGATTTGAATTCGGAACTCTCCCTTATGAAATTATGGCTGGGGTAACTGCAGCAATCGATTTCATCGCAGGGATGGGCGGCAGTAATTCAACCGTTCGTCGCGAACGAATTTTAACTTCAATGGCTGAATGCGAAGAGCATGAAACCGAATTGATCACCTACATGGAGTCAGGAATTTTATCTTTGCCGAAAGTTCGCCTTTATAGCCGAGCACAAAATCGGACTCCTACATTGTTCTTCGATTTCGAAGGAATTAATTCCGCTGATGTCTATCGCTATCTAGCGACAAAGAAGATCAACGCTCCGGCAAGCAATTTTTATGCGATCGAATCCTGCTTAGCCTTGGGTCTGGGTTACGGCGGTGCGGTTCGTGCTGGTTTGGCTCCGTACTCAACCCAAGAAGATGTTGATCGCCTGCTAAATGCGCTGGCGGAAATGCCACGATAGTTTTTTACTCCGAAACTACGATTTCGTAACTCGATAGCTTTCCAGCGTGGGATCGGACGCGTAGGCGATTCGAACTCCAGCGCTCTTCGCTGCGCTTAAACCGTCCACTATGTCAGCGGTAATTGTTTCACCTGGAGCCAGGACCGCAACGCCAGGCGGGTAAGGGGCAACCAGGTCGGCCGATACTCGGCCAATTGCTTCTGCCTTAGTGACAAATTCAGTCGAAGAAAAGTAAGCCTGCCGCATAGACATGGCGACTGTGGGCTTCACCGACCAGCTCAACGCCGTTGCGCCTTTGCGCGGTACTCCCTGGAGTGAAGTCAGGATAGGAAGTAATACGGTAGCCAGGATGTGGAAGGTATCGACATCGTCGGCCAGAGTTGCTAAAAAGACTACGGTATCTCGATCTGCCATTTCGACCCGAACTTTTTTTTCAAGAAGTGCCTTTTCTATATCTACCCCTGATGCGCCCAATTGATTGGCGCGCAACACGATTTTGCACGGATCAAATCTTCCTTCGGGAAAATCAGATGGTGTGAGAAATATTGGAAGAGCGAAATGTTTTTGAATGTCATTTCTAAATTGCACAACCAATTCCAAAAGTCGACCCAATAATTCAGGGCCTCGACTTTGAAGAAGCGCCCGAACTCCATCGATGGATGCCAACGGTGCCCCTGCTGGAGAAGTTGTGTGAGTAGTTTCAAAACTTTGTTCTAATCGGTCTCCATCCAAATATTTTATATTTGCCAAAAGCAAAGCCGATGCACTGTACCCCGGAAGCGCTTTGTGGACACTAGTGATGAGAGCATCCGCTCCGATCGACATAACATGCGGGGGTAACTCAGGATGAAATCCAAAATGCCCACCCCAGGCCGCATCGACAATCACAGGAATTTTATGGTCATGTGCCATTGAGATAAGCGCTGGTAAATCTGACAACGTACCTAAGTAACCGGGTTCGGTAAGTAAAAGTGCGATGGGTTTTTCCGGAAGTACCCGTTCGAGTTCGGCCACAGGAATTCCAATCGGCACTCCGGTGGCAACATCTATCTCAGGGGAGAGCCATAGTGGTTCGAGCCCGGCTAAAACTAAAGCGGACAAGATGGATCTATGTGCCGTTCTGGAGAGCGCAACTTTGTCGCCGGGTTTTCCCAGCGCCAGTACGATCGCTTGGTTGGCATGAGTTGATCCACCTGTAGAAAATCTAGCCCAATCCGCGCCCCAAAGCCTTGCCGCCAATTTTTCCGAATGAGCCAACGTTTGATTGCTCAATTTAATTTCATCTAACCCGCCATATAGCGGAACATCTGCATCTACGACAGCGCCTAAGTCTGGATCTATGTGGCTGGTGCGCTGTTTATGTCCTGGGATTGTGAACGCAGTTCGGCCTTCCTCTTGATATGCAAGGAAAGCATTGAGCAGCGGAGCTTGGTCACGTAATTCACCCATGGCTAATTCTTACGCATTTCTAGAGTTCAGGTAACCGTGCCTGCTCTGGAATTGATGGTTGAAAGACCTAAACTATCGACCGTGATAAAGGTAGCGGCTAGTGGCAATCTCCCAACCGTGTTTTATGCGGTTTTTATCCTCCTCTTCGGACTGGTTTGTGGTTCATTTAATAGCGTCTTGGTATTTCGGGTGCCACTGGGAGAGAAGATTTCGGGCAGATCTAAATGCACTTCATGCGGGACCCAGATTGCCAATCGAGACAACATTCCGATCTTTGGTTATCTCTTACTACGTGGGAAATGCCGGAACTGTCAGATAAAAATTTCACCTCGTTACTTGTATCTAGAACTCGCTACAGCGATAGGTGCTTTTGTTCCCTTCTTCGCCTTCGATCGGTGGTTAGAAATATTGGCTTGGGAGCTTTTTATTGTTCTGGGAATTGCCCTTGCCGCAATAGATTTCGAACATCATCGATTGCCGGACCCATTAACAGGTTCGCTCTATCTTGGCGGCTTGGTGCTGATTTATTTAGATGCACTCACGCATCATCGTTCGCATCAATTACATAATGCATTTATCGCCTCAGTTGCTCTCGGTGCGTTTTATTGGGCCGTGAGCGTCCTCTCCAAGGGTGGAATGGGTATGGGGGATGTGAAACTAGCAACTTCGATCGGATTATTTACTGGATATATTTCCGGTACCACTGTGTATGTGGGTTCTATGTTGGGATTTGCCATGGGCAGTGTGGTTGGTGGGTATCTAATCTTGATGAAGAAAGCTTCGCGAAAATCTCCACTTCCTTTCGGACCATTCATGTTGGCAGGGGCGGTATTGGCCATTTGGATCACGCCGATAGTTACTCATGTGCGGGGACTTACTTGATAACAGTTCGACCTTTTCATGATCGCGAATTCGATCTCGCTTGTAAAATTCAAGAATTTACCGAACCCGAACAATTCGAGAAATATCGAAGTCGATTCGCTGATTCTGGAAAATGGGCCGATCATTATTTCAACATCGCCATAGATGTTGATGGTGTTGCAGTCGGGGAGCTACAAGTTCGCCACTGCCGACTTTCAATGCCACCTGGCACAGCAGAGATTGGAATCAGAATCCTTCCTGAATTCCAAGGCAGGGGAGTTGGTACCGAAGTTTTGCAATTGTCCCGTGCCAAGTTTTTTGACGAGGGATTTCACCGAATCTGCGGATCTACTGATGTCACCAATCTGGGGATGCAGCGGGCTTTTGAAAAGGCAGGTTGGAGGTTTGAAGGCATCTCTCGGGCATTGATGCCAAGTGCGGATGGTCTTCCCCACGATTACCGGGTTTATGCCACAACAAGGTGGGACGAAATGTAGTTGAACTTTCAACTACATTAGGTATAAAGTAGCGCCATGACCAGAAAAATGCCTGCTCTCTACATCGGCCACGGTGCACCACCGCTCTTGGAAGATCCGATTTGGAGCGGAGAACTGGCTCAATGGTCGGCCGATTTACCTCGTCCCACAGCTATTTTGGTCATTAGCGCACATTGGGAATCTGCGCCGTTGACGCTTGGCGCTACCGACCCAGGCGTTGGCTTAATTTATGACTTTGGCGGTTTTGCTCCGAAGTATTACAACCTTCAGTATCCAACTCCCGGTGCCGCTGATTTAGCCGCGAGAATTAAAGGGCTAATGGGCGAGCCCGTTACCGAACAACCTAATCGTGGGTTGGATCATGGTGCCTACATCCCGCTAATGAAGATGTACCCAGATGCTGATATCCCAGTTTTGCAAATGTCCATCCCCACACATAATCCAGAAAAGTTATTTGAAATCGGTCGCAAACTTGCTCCACTTCGAGACGAGGGCGTCTTGATTATTGGAAGCGGCTTTTTAACTCATGGTTTGCCATTTTTGAAAGAGTTTCGAATCGAAGCGACGCCACCTGGGTGGAGTGTGGAATTCGACTTGTGGGCGAAAGAAGTTCTTGAACGTGGCGCGCTCGATGAATTGATGGATTACAAACGACTTGCACCTGGAATGCCTTATGCACATCCAACAGTGGAACATTTCGCACCAATATTTATAACTTTGGGTACAGCAACCCAAGCAGATGCTGCACCACAAATGGCTATCGAAGGTTATTGGATGGGGCTAGCTAAGCGATCTTTTCAAGTTGCCTGAGTAAAACCGTCCTAGGAAATCTTTTTTGAATTCCGAAAAATTTCCCTCGATGATCTGCGAGCGCATCTGATCCACTAAACGAACAATAAATCTTTCATTATGAATAGTGGCTAATGTTGCCGCAAGTATTTCTTTGCCACGGAAAAGATGATTGATGTAGGCCCGGGTGTAATGCAAGCAGGTGTAACAATCACAATTTTCTTCAATCGGAATAAATTGTCGTCGGTATGGTGCATTTGAGATATTCACTCTGCCGTCGAGAGTGAATACGGCGCTAGTGCGAGCTTGTCGCGAAGGCGCAACGCAATCAAAAGTATCTGCGCCATTTTCTACTCCGACGAAGAGATCGTCGGGTTCGCCGATACCCAATAAGTGTCGAGGTTTATTGGTGGGTAATTCTTCGGTCATCCAGCCTAAAATTGTTCCAAGATTTTCTTTATCTAACGCTCCGCCAAGACCAAAGCCGTCGAATTCAACTTCCGTTCCATCGACATCGACTTTCATGGCAGAGAGATCTCTGGCAGCTTTTCGCCGCAGGTCCTCGTATTGAGCTCCTTGTAAAACTCCGAAGAGGGCTTGATAAGGTCGATGCGAGCGTTCAATCGTTTGGCGATGATGTTCGGCCAAACAGCGCTGCGCCCATAACCGGGTACGTTCTAGCGATTTCTCTTGATATTTCCTGGTGTTGTGCAAGGTGGTGCATTCATCGAACGCGAACATGATGTCCGCCCCTAATTGGTGCTGTACTTTCATGGAAATTTCTGGAGAGAATCGATGCATGGATCCATCTAGATGAGATTTAAAAGTCACACCATCGTCGTCGACATGAGCAAGTCGTTCTTTCTTTTCGGCGATAACTTCATCAGAGCGAAAAGTATCTTCGCTCATCGCGATTACTTTTTTGAAACCAACGCCGAGAGATAAAACTTGAAACCCACCACTGTCAGTAAAAGTCGGACCGGGCCAATTCATAAACTTGCCCAAACCGCCAGCGCCATCGACGATGTCGGATCCAGGTTGCAGGTAGAGGTGATAGGCATTCGCTAAAAGCGCTTGTGCGCCCAGTTCCTTCATGGATTCTGGGAGCACAGATTTAACTGTGGCCTTGGTTCCCACGGGAATGAAGGCAGGAGTTTGAATCTGCCCGTGCGGAGTATGAATCGTTCCGGTTCGACCTAAACCAGCTCGCCCATCAGAGCGCTCCGGTAGGGAAGTACCTACAGAGAAAGAAAAAATCGTTAGACGAGTTTTCCGGTTACGGCTATGACGTTAACGCCACCAACTTGAACTGCAATATCTACTTGGTCGCCGGCGGCGCCAGGACAAGACAACGCCCACTTAAAAGTGGAAGTTGCGCCTACTGCGATTGGATCAAAGGGCGCGCCAGCCAAATTGCTATCGCCATCCAAGATGTCGGAACATTCGCCAGTTGGTGTGGAGCTGGCGACGATCAATCCGGAAAGATCCAAG
Source organism: uncultured Actinomycetes bacterium (assembly GCA_903850565.1). Classification (GTDB taxonomy): domain Bacteria; phylum Actinomycetota; class Actinomycetes; order Nanopelagicales; family Nanopelagicaceae; genus CAIMZW01. Next base: position 9,359 of record CAINLV010000076.1, on the reverse strand, counting down.
GCAGCCTTTGAGCCATTCTTAACGGTGATGGAAAAAGTTTCGAATTTTTGGTTGGCCGAATCGGTTTCACCCAGGGTGGACTTTGGGGTGAAAGATGCAAGAGGTGACAATGTGTAAGCCGACCCATCAGCAGCCACGAGTGGGGTGCCAAAAGTTCCGACATCGGCTGCTTTGGTATTGTCGGTAACGACAGATTTGTCGCCTGAGGTAGATGAAGATGACCCAGAAGAGCCACAACCGCTCAAAGTCAGGGCTAAAGTCGCCGCGGCCGCAATTGCAAGAATCTCTTTTTTCATCGTATGCCTCTCAAGTACATCTTGGTAATCAACCTGCTGATTTTAGCGGGTAATCAAATTGATATTAGATTTCCAAGTCTCCCATAAGAGGGTGGCAAATGCCCAAGCGCAGGTTATGATTCCCCGGTGGCAGTCAAAATTCGCAAGAGCCGTGAGCTCTCATCATCCCGAGCAAGCACCGGCCCTATTGTCGGTAGAAGTCCAAAACAAATAGCCTGGACTCGTTTTAAGCGGAACAAAGTTGGCGTAGTTTCGGCAATAATCAGTGTTGGCGTAATCGTTTTGTCGTTACTTGCTCCGATAGTGACTCGGATCATTGGCGTAGACCCAAATACCCTGCATTTAGATGTGTTGGATGTCACTGGCGTGCCTACCTTGCCTCATGCTGGAATTAGCATGGCCCACCCGCTTGGCCTCATTCCCGGTACTGGTCGAGATTTGTTAGCTCAGCTGCTCTACGGATCCAGAATTTCCTTTATGGTGGCAATTTTGACCACCTCGCTCACTCTCTTCATCGGGTTGGTATTAGGAATTGTTGGTGGTTACTTCCGAGGTCGGGTTGATGCTGTTTTGGGTCGAATAACCGACTTCCTACTCTCATTTCCAGCCTTCTTCATGATCGTGGCGCTAAGCACACCTATGGTGGACCGGATTCAGCAAACCGGAATTGCCAAGGGAAATGGCGCTCGCATTGTATTTTTAGTCTTCTTCCTATCTTTCTTTGGCTGGCCCTACTTTTCGCGCCTTATCCGATCTCAGGCTATGAGCCTTCGAGAGCGTGACTTTGTCACGGCCGCTCAAGCGATGGGATCGAGCAACCGCCGGATCATTTTCCGAGAGTTGTTGCCTAATTTGTGGGCTCCAGTAATCGTCTTCGTCTCCCTCTCTCTGCCCGGATATTTAGCTGCTGAATCGGTATTTTCATTCCTTGGTTTAGGAATCCAGCCGCCAGCCTCCACTTGGGGTATTTTGCTCTCGAACGCCACACGCTTCGTTACCACGATGCCACAATTCTTTATCATTGTGGCTGGTTCGCTGGTGCTGGTCGTTCTTGCCTTCAACCTCACTGGTGATGCGCTTCGCGACGCTTTAGATCCGCGCAACGACAGATAGCGTTTCCTCAAGCACCTGACGACCGTTAATTATTAATAAATCTTTGTTTCGTGGGTATTTCCACGGCTAATGCCAAGTGTGCGATTCTGGCGTCTTTGGCTGGCTTTAGGGTAATTCTCACCTAAGCGCAACCAACTCGTTATCAAAATCGCTTCAGTTATGGGTGTCAAACCCCTCTGTTAGGTGGTTTACTAAGCCTACTCGGGCTAGCCCTCACTGGCTCTCGCCCCTTTGCAGTTGTGACTGAAAGGAGTCAATCTATGAGCAGAAATACTGCTCGTCGTAAGGTTGTGGCATCGCTTGCAACCGTCGCGCTCGCAGCGACTGTCGCCATGGTGACAGGATCTGTTAGTGCAAGTGCGGCAACCAAGAAACTAACGCCACAAACAGGTGGAACGCTTACATTCTTGACGCACTCACCTCGTTTGGACCACTTAGATCCAACTCGTATCTACACTGGTCGCGATCTCGCATTTGAGACCGCTTACTTCGTTAGAACTTTGGTTTCGTTCAAGCACGTTGCTGGCCCAACCAGTACAAGTTTGGTTCCAGACTTAGCTACAAACACTGGTGTTCCAAGCAACAGTGCCAAGCAATGGCGCTTTACTCTTCGTCCAGGAAGCAAGTTCCAGGACGGCAAGGACATTACCTGCGCAGATGTTAAGTACGGTGTTTCACGCGTATTTGATCAGACTGTTCTTGGCGATGGACCTACCTACATGATCAACTGGTTGGATATTCCAGTAGATAAGAGCGGTTCTTCAATTTACCAAGGTCCATTCAGCTCTTCAGCTGCTGGAATTGCTGCATTTGATAAGGCAGTTATCTGTTCTGCAGATAACCGCACAATTACCTTCAAATTGGGCATGTCCGTTGGTGACTTCAACTACCTCTTGACCTACCCAGTTGTATCTCCAGTACAGAAGGCACATGACCTTGGCGACAAGTATGACCTTTCACCAGAAGCAACCGGTCCATACATGATCAAGGAAAACACTTCTGCTCACTTGATGCTCGTCCGTAACCCAAACTGGAATAAGTCTTCGGATCCAATCCGTACCCCTTATCCAGATCAAATCCTGCTTAACTACGGATTAGATCAGCAAGTACAAGATCAGATTATTCTTTCTGACTCAGTTCCAAATGCAATGAGCTTTGATGCTCCTCTTCCTACTAACTTGAAGGCTTTCTTTGAAAGTTCAAGCTTCAAGGGCGGAAAGTTGAACGAAGACACTGCATTCGTTGGCTACATCGCATTCAACGTCAAGAAGATGCCTTGTTTGCAAATCCGTGCAGCTATGTACTACGCACGTAACGCAAAGGCACTTTTGGACTATGCCGGTGGACCAACCTATAACGGTTCTTATACAACCAGCCTTACTAGCCCATTGAACACTGTTGACTATGCAGCCAACGGCGTTTGGGGTCCTCCAAATCCAGATTGGAAGCCAGAAGGAAACGTTGCTAAGGCTCAAGCACTCATGGACGAAGCAAAGACTGCTTGCCCATCCGAGTACAAGAGAGTTACAACCACTGGTGTAACCATCGACGTTCGTCAGTCTTCAACTTTGACTGACACAATTCCAATCAACAAGGCAGCATTTGCTCGCGTTGGAATCGTTGTTAACTACAACCCAATCTCTGCTGGTTACTACCCAACAGTTATGAATGCATCTAAGCAAAATGACTTGTCCAACTCCGGTTGGTCACAAGACTGGCCAAATGCTTCAACTGTTATCCCTCCTCTATACACACCAGAAGGTGGATTCGATCTTTCGCAGAACACTGGCGAAGCGATCTATCCTGCATTCCACGCTGCTGTATTGAAGGCAATTGGAACCTCAAACCGTGCAGCGCAAGCAGCACAATGGAAGGCTCTTGATAAGCAAGCTGCTGCCCAGTTCTGGGTACTTCCAACTCTTGGTATCAAGACCCAAGTTGTTTGGGGTACCGGAGTTCAAGGCGCGTACTACTGGTTGCCACAAGGTGAGCCAGATTACGCAAAGCTTTGGGTTACCAAGTAGTCAACATCAGTAAATAGTTCAAAGGTAAGGTAGGCGCTGGGGGTAAACTTCAGCGCCTACCCTTCTGTTTGGTAGTTATTTTCGAAAGCGCGTGGGTTCCATTCCCACCTAGATTGGAGAGCAGTCAGCAATGTTGACCTTTGTTTCACGGCGTCTGGTTTATGCCGCGATAACTCTCTTGATAGTTTCTATGGCGGTTTACGCCATCTTCGCAATTTTGCCTTTTGATCCTGCCGCCCTTACTTGTGGTCAGCACTGCACCCCTCTGGTTATCCGTGCCAATCGGATCAAATTAGGTTTCGATAAGCCGCTCTGGGAGCAATACTGGATGTTCTTGCATGGCATCTTCGCCGGCAGAACTTATGGAGTGGGTTCCGCTGCTTTCCATTGCCCAGCCCCGGCCTTCGGTTATTCCTTTAATGACAATATGTGTGTTACCGAACTTCTTCAACAGAAATTACCTATCACCTTGAGCGTGGCCATCGGCGCCTTGATTCTCTGGCTGATCGTTGGAGTTGGCTTGGGAATTTTGGCCGCTCGCTTTAAAGGACGCTGGCCTGATACCGCAAGTTCGGTCTTCGTTCTCTTTGGAACTTCACTTCCAGTATTCGTAACTGGGCTTTTCTTGCTCATTTGGGTCTCCATTAAATGGAAAATTATTCCGATCAGCTTCTTGGGCTATGTGTCCGTGTTTAGCGATCCCATAGGTTTTGTAAAACTCTTTATTTTGCCGTGGATAACTTTGGCATTTGCCTTTGCAGCTTTGTATACCCGATTTACCCGAGCCTCAATTTTGGAGACTTTGGGCGAGGATTACATTCGTACCGCTCGCGCTAAAGGATTGTCCGAGAAAAAAGTTCTTCGGATTCACACCTTCCGCGCCGCACTGGCACCGATCGTCACTTTGGCTTCGCTGGACTTCGCCGGCCTAATTGGTGGCGCAATTTTGACTGAGACGATTTTCAATTTGCCGGGTATCGGTCAGTGGACTTTGCGCTCTGTCTATGAATTCAATTTACCCGTCGTAGTCTGTACCACTATTTTGGCCGCAGGAGTTGTCATCATTATGAATTTAATCGTCGATATGTTGTATGCCGTTCTTGACCCAAGGGTTCGTATCTGATGACCTCTCTGTTAGAAATTTCAAATCTTCGCGTCTCCTTTCCAACCGATGATGGAGATGTACACGCAGTAGATAATCTCAGCCTTACGCTCAATGCTGGCGAGACCGTGGCCATTGTGGGCGAATCTGGTTCCGGCAAAACAGTGACGAGTTTATCTGTGATGGGTCTACACAACCCTAGGTCTACAAAGTTATCTGGCTCAATCAAGATTCCAGATGGCGATCAGGTAATCGATGTAGTCAATGACGACGCCGAGAAAGTTCGCAATATGCGTGGTCGCGTCATGTCCATGATTTTCCAAGATCCAATGTCTTCGCTGCATCCATATTTTCGAATCGGCAAGCAGTTAGCCGAGGCGTATCTGGTTCACAATCCAGGCAAGAAAGAAGAAGCCAGGAAGCGCACCGTTGAAATGCTCGACCTTGTTGGAATTCCAGAACCAGCAAAACGAGCTAAGGATTATCCGCATCAATTTTCTGGCGGAATGCGCCAGCGAGTCATGATCGCAATGGCGCTAATGAATACACCACGAGTACTCATTGCAGATGAACCAACAACTGCTCTGGATGTAACCGTTCAGGCTCAAATTTTGACGCTCATGCAGGGCATTCAAAAAGAATTCAATATGGGCATCTTGCTTATTACCCATGACTTGGGAGTTGTCGCAGCAATTGCGGATCGAGTTTCAGTTATGTATGCCGGAAATATCGTTGAGCAAGGCAGCGCAGATGATATTTTTTATCGTCCGATGGCGCCGTACACGGTCGGATTATTAAATTCCGTTCCAAAAATCACCTATGGGGAAAAGCAAAGATTGCAATCCATCGCTGGTCAGCCACCATCACTTATTAATTTGCCATCTGGCTGCGCTTTCTCGCCACGATGTACCTACATTGAGAACGCACCTGCAGGAAGTTGTGCCGCGACGTTGCCGGATTTGGTGGGTGTCTCATCCAGCCATGTTTCAAGATGTCATATTCCTGAATCTGACCGGCCCCAGGTTTTTTCACATGTTGCAGGGGGAAAATAAGTCATGAGTACTGAAACAGCACTTTTCTCTATTCAAAATCTGACAAAACATTTTCCGGTCAAGAAGTCTGGGGTATTTAACAATCAAAAGGCTTTGGTTAAGGCCGTTGATGGAATTTCTTTGGATATCGCCGAAGGTGAAACCGTTGGAATCGTCGGTGAGTCTGGTTGTGGCAAAACGACTGCGGGTCGAAGCTTCCTCAAATTAATTGAGCCAACAAGTGGAAAAATCATTTACAAGGGTGAAGACATCACGAATCTGAAGCCAGGAAAGATGCGTCCACTTCGGGCTGAACTCCAAATCATTTTCCAGGACCCTTATTCTGCGCTTAACCCACGGCAGACCATTGGAAATATCATTTCCGCGCCCTTTGAAATTCAAGGGATTACACCTGATGGTGGAGTGAAAAAGGAAGTTCAGCGTTTGATGGAGCGGGTGGGTCTTAACCCAGAGCACTTCAATCGTTATCCGCACGAGTTCTCCGGTGGTCAGCGTCAACGTATCGGTATTGCCCGAGCAATCGCGCTAAAGCCTAAATTCGTCGTGGCAGATGAGCCAGTTTCGGCCCTGGATGTATCCATTCAAGCCCAAGTCATAAATTTGCTAGAAGATCTCAAGCGCGAAGATGGAATCACCATCGTCTTTATCGCCCACGATCTCTCGGTAGTTCAGCATATTTCCGACCGCGTGGTTGTTATGTATCTTGGAAAGATTATGGAGATCTCAGACTCCAACAATCTTTACTCCGCACCTCGCCATCCATACACCAAGGCCTTATTGTCAGCTGTTCCGCAGGCCGATCCTCACATCGAAAGAACCCGCGAGCGAATTATTTTGTCGGGAGATTTACCCAGCCCGATGAATCCGCCAAGTGGTTGTGTTTTCAGTACTCGTTGCTGGAAGGCGCAGGATATTTGCCACTCTAAGACCCCAGAAATGGTGCAAGTAGGCCAATCACAGGTGGCTTGTCACTTCCCAGAATGAAATTAATAAAAAGGCCTCTAATCTCCATATATGGACGATTAGAGGCCTTTTTCAATTCTATTCCTTAATTAATTACCAAATTCGAACTCGTTCTTCTTCGGGAAGATACATAGCATCGGATTCAGTGATATCGAAAGCAGAATAAAACTCATTGAGATTTCGAGCGACCTGATTACAACGGAATTCATCTGGTGAATGTGGATCGGTAGCAATGCGCCGACGAATCTCTTCAGATCGCATCTTGGTCCGCCACGATTGGGCCCAGCCAAAGAAGAGTCGTTGGATCCCGGTCAAGCCATCAATCACCGGAGCTGGTTCTCCTTTGAGGGAGATTTCATAGGCCTTAATCGCGATGATCAAGCCACCCAAATCGCCAATATTTTCACCAATTGTCAGGGCTCCATTGACGTGGACATCTGGAGTTTGCTCCGGAGAGAGGAGATCGTATTGAGCGATCAAAATGGCAGATAGTTCTTCGAATTTTGCTCGATCCTCCGAAGTCCACCAATCGTTGAGGTTTCCATCGCCATCTGATTTGGATCCTTGATCATCAAAGCCATGGCCAATTTCATGTCCAATAATGGCGCCAATTCCACCGTAATTTGCTGCGCTATCGCCATCTAAATGGAAGAAAGGTGGCTGCAAAATAGCGGCAGGGAAGACGATCTCGTTGAGTGCTGAGTAGTAGTAGGCATTGACCGTTTGTGGGGTCATCATCCATTCCAGGCGATCAACCGGTTTCCCAATTTTGGAGAACTCATGTTCCTGATTGAAGGTCGTGATGCGTTGGAGATTGCCAAAGAGATCATCAGCGGTGATCGTTAATTTGGAATAATCTCGCCACTTATCCGGGTAACCAATTTTTGGTGTGAACTTATTTAGTTTCGCCTGTGCGGCAGCTTTTGTGGTCGGACTCATCCATTCGATTTCGGAAAATCCAATTCGATACGCCTCTAGAAGATTTGCAACAAGTTCGGTCATTCGCTCTTTTGCCAGCGGTGGAAAATGTCGTTCAACATAAATTTGACCTACGGCTTCACCCAGAGAACCTTCAACCAGTCCCACCCCACGCTTCCATCTTTCGCGCAACATAGGGATTCCGGAGAGAGTTGTTCCGTAGAAGGCAAAGTTTTGATTGACAAATGGCGAGCTTAGGTAAGGCGCGCTTCCAGAAAGTAAATTCCAAGCCAGCCACGAACTCCATTTTGCGGTGTGAAAATCTGCCAGCATCGTGGCAATTCCCGTGAAAAAACTAGGTTGGCGAACGATAACGTTCTCCAAAATATGTGGGGGAGTTCCGGAAGCGTTTAACCAAGTCTGCCAATCGAAGCCGGAAGTTAACGAGGTAAGTTCGGCAAAGGTAAATTTATTGTAAGTCGCGATCTCATCTTGATCTCGAACTTGGTCCCAGTGATGGGATGCAATTTCGGTCTCTAGCTCCAAAATCCGGGCGGCGTGCGATGACGCGTCAGAAATGCCAGCCAAGGTAAACATCCGCTCTACGTGAACTAGAAATGCCTCACGTATGGGAAGGTATTCATCTTCCCGGTAGTACGCCTCATCGGGCAAACTAATTCCGGATTGGCCAATATGGGTGATGTTGGTGTCGGATGCTTTCTTGTCGCTGGCAATATATTCGTAGAAGAGGCCGCCAGAACCTTTCGCCTCAAATTCTCCAAGCAACTGATGCCACTCGGTCGCATCGGAAATAGCCAGGGCTCGTTCTATATCTGCAGCAATAGGAGTGATTCCAATTTCCTCGATGGTTGCCGCATCCATAAAACATTTATACAGGTCGCCGATTTTTTGCGAAATGGAACCGACGGGGTGGCTGGTCGCCGCTAATTCCTCAATGATCTGTTGAACTTGCAATTCGGCTTGGTTATAGAGGTCGTAGAAACCGCCATCGCCGGCTTTATCTGGCGGAATTTCAACCGTTTCTAGCCAAGAACCGTTCACATGACGAAAAAGGTCATCTTGCGGGCGAAGGTCGGGTTTTACATGCGAGAGATCAATTCCACTGTTCATGGCTAGACCCTATAACAAGGCAATCGGGCCAAATCTGTCATGTTGTTGAATTTTCAAGTAAACTTGCAACATGAATGCAAAGAAGAGTGAACCGCGTTGGCTCAATCCCAGAGAGATGAAGGCATGGCGCTCCTACATAATCGCCTCGCGCCGATTGTTAGAAGCCCTGGATTTTGACCTCGTTGGCCACGATCTCTCGATGGCTGACTATGAAGTATTGGCTCAGTTGAGTGAATCACCTGATCGAAAGCTACGGATGAGTGAATTAGCGGAAATTGCTATGGTCTCCAAATCCAGACTTTCACATCGAATGAAGGTAATGGAAAAAGCCGGCTGGGTCCGGCGCGAAGAATGCCTTGAGGATAAGAGAGGCTATTACGCCGTCATGACCGAGAAAGGTTGGAAAGCAATTGTGAACGCGGCGCCAGATCATGTTGCCAGCGTTCGGAATAGATTTGTCGACCACCTCACTTCCAAAGATCAAGAAGATTTGGCGAAGATATTTGATCGAGTTACCAGTCAACTTCGGGGCCAGTTTATAAATGAAAATCTGGGCGGATCCGAAAAGAAAAAATAATCTTCGAAAGAAAGCTATTGCTCGTGGTTCACGGTAATTGAGAAACAAAAAACCCCGCTATTTATATAGCGGGGTTTTTTACAGAGTGGGTTACTTTGCAGCAGCCTTCTTGCGCTTTGGAGCAGCCTTCTTGGCAACTACCTTCTTGGCGGCTGGCTGAGCAGCAGCCTTCTGGCGCTTTGG
>CAINLV010000075.1 GCA_903850565.1 uncultured Actinomycetes bacterium | reverse complement strand
GTTTTACCCGCACCAGTTGGTCCAACAATTGCGACAGTCTCACCTGGCTTTACTTTAAGATTGAAATTTTCTAACAACGGTTCATCACTCTTATATCTAAACGCTACTTTTTTAAATTCAATCTTTCCTTTTGCTCGATCGATTGAAACAAATTCGACAGGGTCACCTTCTTCTTCCTTTGCATCTAGAAGTTCAAAGAGGCGTTCGGCCGAAGCAACACCAGATTGCACGACATTCATAAGGCCAGCAATTTGCGCCAAAGGCATACCAAACTGGCGTGAATATTGAATAAATGCCTGCACATCGCCCAGGCTCATTGTGCCCGTCGCAACGCGATATCCACCTAGTACAGCAATCGCCACATAAATAAGGTTAGAAACTAGCTGTGTAACTGGCTGAATGATGCCGGATATAAATTGTGCTTTAAAAGATGAATCAAAGAGCTTTTCGTTGAGAGTTCCAAAATCTTCAATTGCTTGTTGACGACGACCAAAAACTTTTACTAAGGAATGACCAGTATGCATTTCTTCGACATGGCCATTGAGTTTGCCAGTCCAATCCCATTGGGCAATAAATTGCTTCTGGGATTTCTTCGCAATAAAAATTGATGCAAACATAGAGAGCGGAATAGCCACTAATGCAACCAGTGCTAGCACGGGGCTGATCCACAACATCATAGCAAGAATAGATAAGACCGTCAGAATTGAATTTAGAATCTGTGCTAAACCTTGCTGAAGTGAGTTACCGATATTGTCGATATCGTTTGTGACACGGCTAAGTAGATCACCACGAGATTGGGTATCAAAATAGCTAAGTGGCAAGCGGCCAATCTTTTCTTCGGCAATTCTGCGCAAACGATAGAGCGTGCGGTTTGTAACACCCGCCATCAAATAACCTTGGATCCACGAGAAGAGTGATGAAAATAGATAGAGCACTGTGACCAGTGCCACGATGCGAGCGATAGCACTGAAATCCACTCCATGCCCTGGGATGACATCACTTTGCTTGAGCATCTGCGCCAACCGTGTTTGCCCGGTGCGATTGAGGTTTGCGATTACATCAACTTTGGAAACGCCTTCAGGAAGTTGGCGACCCAGGTATCCATAAAAAATATAGTTGGTAGCGCGGCCAAGAATCTTGGGCCCAAACGCCCCAATTGTTACGGACGTTGTAATAAGCAGAATGACGCCCGTAAGGATCTTTCGCTCGCCCTGAAGCTCATTTAATAGGCGTTTTAACGAGCCTTTGAAGTCCTTAGATTTAGCGGGAGGGCCACCAAAGCCACCATGTGGACCACCTCTAGGAGTTGAAGTGGGAGCGGCCGAAGCTGGGCGATTAGTACTCATGAGGCTGCCTCCGCTGCACTTAATTGCGAGAGCACAATTTCTTGATACGTCTTACAAGATTTCATCAGCGCTTTGTGGGTGCCAATTCCATCAATTTTGCCGTTGTTTAAAACAATAATTTGATCGGCCTTCAAAATAGTTGAAACACGTTGGGCGACCACGATGAGCGTTGCACCGGTTGCATGTTTTATAAGCGCAGAGCGCAACTTCGAATCCGTTGAATAATCCAGTGCACTAAATGAATCATCCAAAATATAAATCTGAGGAGCTTTTATTATTGCGCGCGCTATAGAAAGGCGCTGACGTTGTCCGCCTG
>CAINLV010000074.1 GCA_903850565.1 uncultured Actinomycetes bacterium | reverse complement strand
CCGCTGGCGTTGTGAAATTTAGCGCAAAGGGAGCAGTCATTACCGGTTGTGACGCAGTTGCAACTACAACTGTTGCTCCATTCGTGGCACGTTGTTCTTGGATGCCAGCTGCTGCTGGTGCAACAGTTCTTACCGGAACCTTGACACCTACAGATGCCGTCGCATTCACTTCAGTTGATGCCGCGCCATTTACCGTAAAAGTTGGCGTACCAGTACAAGGCGTAATATCCCCAATCCACCTTTATGTTGACACTGTTCTTGCCAGTGGATCCTCTGGACCACTCGCACCACGATTTGGTGTCTCCTGTGCCATCACTAGCGAATACATCATTGGGCAGACGATCGTCTTCCGTGTCTATGGCAACAATGAAAACCTCGGCGGCGCAGTAATGGATTCCTCTAATACTGCTAAGGCCTACATTGAGATTGCCGGAGTTGCTGATCCAATTCCTATGGCTTACGGCAACCACAGTGGTGTTGCTTTCTGGACCGGCGTTCTTAAGACCGGCGCAGCACCCCTTTACAACACTCTTGGAGTCATTAACTTCAAAGTTACGATGATCGCAAAAGACACCACAACCGTAAAGGTTCTAACCTCAAAGTTGGTCCGCAAAGTTGTCAACGGCGTCAAGGCCGTGGATTCTGATGGAAAGCCTGTTTATGACCGTGTTCCTTACTATCGCACTGTCACAGTCAACCCACCATTAGCTGGTGCTGTTGGAACCTTTACTCAATCTGCTTGGACTGCAACTTCGCAGTTAACGCTCTACGCAGTTCCAAAGGCCTAATAGTTTAAAGATTGGCCCGCGAATCCGGGTTGATATCAAATCAACCCGGATTCCATTTTGAAAATTCGAAAAAACTAACGGAGAGAAGAGAAGAAGATGAAAATTTTAACAAAGCGCAATAGAACGATTATCGTTCGCGCCGCCGTAGCTTCAATTTTGCCGATTGCCATGATGGCTTCTGCACAAGGTGCAGATACCAATCCGGTGGTTCCCATTAACTTAGTAGCACCAGCTGGTATTCCAAATGTTGCGCCCCTACCTTTTACGGGTGTTAAAACTGCAGCATTTACCACCCCAGAAACCATGGTCAATCTGACCGTTACCCCAGATCAAGGTGTCGTTGGAAACTCGATGACAATATCTGGAAAAGGACTTGCAGCCAGCACTTCCATTAATCTTTCTTACGGAACTTTTGACGCCACATGGGTAGCCGATATTCAACCAAATAGCGTTAACTATCTGGGGTACAAATTCACGAAGAACGTGTTCATCGACATCGCAAACGTGACTACAGATGGAAGCGGAAATTTCTCGTACACCACCAAGATCCCTTCAGATTTCGGCGGAATTCATGACATCTATGCAGTAGTCAACAATGTGGCGGTCGCCCATGGTGGCTTTCAATATCTACGAACAATGACCATCTCGCCAACCAGCGGACCAATTGGAACACCGATTACGGTTACCTATACCGGTCTTGGCGCCAGCCTTTACACCGCAGGCGCAGCGCTTCATTGGGATAACAGTTTTGCTGGAGAAATGCAGGCATTCTGGACCCGTGGAACTGCCAAGGCAGTTATCCGTGCAGCTGGACCAGTCGGCGCTCACACAGTTGAAGTAAAAGATGCAATTACTTTTGCTTATCTAAATATCGTTCAATCTCCAGTTCCTTACGCAAATGGCGGAGCCGCCACATTCCGAGTCACTAAAGATGCCGGCTTACCTGCTCCTTCTGTTGACTATCCAGTAAAAATGGAGCCAACACTTTCACAGCGAACCACCCTTTCCTCCGTTGGATTGGATCCAAACACCAAGGCGGTGGCAACTCTTTCCGCTTCAAGTGGAGATGTAAATTCCAAGACAACCGTAAGCGTTACTGGATTGACTTCAACAGGAGATCACCAAATCGTTTGGGCATCTGTCGTTGGCAATCGCGTTAACTGCACTGGAACTTGCTGGAACTACACCTCAATTCCACTAGGACAAGCAAATGTAACTGATGGAACTTTGAAGTCCGAAGTTACTATTCCAGATCACCTTGGTGGCTGGCACGTAATTCAGATTAAGAAGGGCGATGTGATTGAAGCCCAGGTTCCATTTTATGTTAAAGAAAGCATGATGCCTTTCTATGACAAAAATGGAAAATTGATTGGCCAAGCGATTGCTAAAGCTGATAATTCCGGAACCCTAGAAGCATTCCAAAAAGGAAACTCAGGAGCTGCAACAACAACCTTTAAGAATGGTGAAGAAATCACCATCAGCATTAAGGGTGTTGGTTGGACTCAGTTGGATAACACCTTGGCGGTCACTTACGACAATAGCTATATTGGATATGGCTGTGGTTTCAATTCAAATGGCTATATGGTGATTCATATCCGAGCAACTGGTGCTCCAGGAACTCACATAATTGATTTGCACCCATTGCTTTATACAAATCAACCTTCATTCGCTGGAACACCATATGGAATGGTCCCAATCCTCACCTCTGATCGTGACTTCCCAGGATTGGCACTTGGTTACCAAGTACCTTCATTCCACTTCGCGATTAATATCAGCAAGTAGTTCGATATCAATTAATTAATACTGAACTAAGGCCTTGCTTCTCGAACTTCGAGAGGTGAGGCCTTAGTTTTTATGGCTCGAGCTACAGATGCTGGCAACCACCAATTCCACCTACCCAATAGCACCATGGAACTGGGAAGGAGCAGGCCACGAATAATCGTTGCATCAACGAGAACGCCAACAGCCAAGCCAATGCCTAACTCCTGTAGCCCGGCGAAGTGACCAACGATCAACCCCGACAAAGCACCAACGAAAATTATGGCCGCAGCTGTTACGACGCCACCAGTATTCGCTAGACCTTCGACTATCGCCTCGTTATTAGTAGCACCATTCTCCTTAGCCTCTTTCATACGGTTGACTATGAAAACTTCATAATCCATAGATAGCCCGAAAAGAACGGCGAAGAGAAAAATAAGCACCCAAGCTTCGACTTGATCCAATTGATAAGTACCAAAGATGGATTTACCGAATCCGAATTTAAAGACGCAGACCATTGAACCAAAGGCAACCATGATGGAAATCAAGTCCATTAATATCGCCTTCAACGGCAAAATGAGCGATTTAAAGGTTCGTAACAACAATAGATAAGCCAAGAAAAGCATAAGAAAAACAATCCATGGGAAAGTATTAAAAATAACTTTCAGCAAATCTGCCCCTTGAGCCGGTGCTCCACCCACAAATATTTTGGTCCCTGCAGGGAATGCGCTTTGATGTACATATTTCCCGCGAATTCGGTTGACCAAATCTTTTGTCGCCTTGGCTCCTAATTCGTGATTACCAAAAACATAAACTCTAAGAAATTGCCCAGTGGGATCGATGAAGGAACCAGTATTGCCCGAGGCCACAGCAACAACTTCGGAATCTTGCGAAAGTTGCGAAACAAATTTTGAACGAGCACCTTCTACCGACGATTGCGTAGCCAGATGGGCCGCGCCAAGGTCGACAACAATTTCGTTAGGGGTAATAATTCCTGGCCCACCTTTGCCGGTTGCTAATGCGATCGCCTGCGCGGATTCAAGTTGGTGCGGGATAGCCGTCAGTGAACTAGGCGTTGTTTGAAGCCAGAAGATGGACGCGCCAAGGAGTATCAAGACCAGCGAAGAAAAGGTGAAGATGACCTTAGGTCTTTTAATAACAAACTTGCCAACTTTTGCCCAAAAGCTGTTCATCAAATCACTTTGTGCCATGAGCCCTCGATAGCGCCATGGCGTGGCGCCGTTGCGCCCCAAGAACGAAAGTAGCGCAGGTTGCAAGGTCAGGACTGCCAAAACGGAGATCGTGGGAACTAAGAGCCCAGCTACTCCTAACGATCGCACAAATGGAATTGGCACTAAGAAGAGTGTGGCTAAACCAATGGCGACGCTGATCCCCGAAATAAGAACGGTCTTTCCCGCGGTTTGCATGGTGTTAAGGATTGCGTCATCGATGCAGATTTGCCTTGACGCCATGAGTTCTCGCCGAAGTCGATGGACGATTAATAATGAATAATCAATCGCTAGGCCTAGGCCAATGAGTTCAACAATATTGGGAATATATGAGACCATCAAAAAACGATGTGATAACAAGTAAACGATTCCCAAAGTGAGCGAGATTGTGGCTAGGGCGAATAGAAACGGGATGAATACGGCCCGACATAACCCCAAAACCAAAATCAAGATGAGCAGGGTAAGCAGAAGCGCCAAGTGCTGACCATTCTTCAAATCCGAACCTAAGAGCGGGGTGACATCGTGGTTAATCGCTGGTGGGCCGG
The DNA here is from genome assembly GCA_903850565.1 of uncultured Actinomycetes bacterium. Taxonomy (GTDB): domain Bacteria; phylum Actinomycetota; class Actinomycetes; order Nanopelagicales; family Nanopelagicaceae; genus CAIMZW01. Next base: position 7,672 of record CAINLV010000074.1, on the reverse strand, counting down.
TGATTAGTGCGCGGCGCAGACCCTGACGATCTAGCGCACTCCGCAAGAGATCGGTGTTTTTTGCAGCTTCTGTAAGTGAGTAGGGAGTAGCCACGCTGGCAAAGAGAATTCCGCCGATCGCTTTTTGTGTCTTGACGGAAGCGCCGGGTATCGATTGCGTTGCGGCGCTTATTTTTGACTTGAATCCCAAGATTTGCGATTTCGAGGCGCTACTAAATTTAAAGAAAATCGTGAAGGAGCCTTCAATATTTTCGTGGAAGCGATCGGTCAAGATCTGATCGGCTTTAGCCGAATCACTTTGGGGGACCGAAAGGGAAGTGGTCAGGTGGCCTTCGAGCTTGGAGCCGGCAAAAGCGCCTAGGCTGGTCAAAATTACCCAGATTCCCAGGACAATGACCCGGTGGCGAATTACCGCCCGAGTCCAACTTTCCAGCATTCTGCAATCCTATTGAGCCGGGCCGGTTACGGCAGGGTGGTGAAGTTAGTTGGCCTTAATAAACTTTCTATACTTTGAGGATAAAGTGCTGACACTGTGAGAAGATTGCGACCCTAAAGTTTAAGTTGAGAGTTTTGCTCTACTTAAATTAATAGAGAAAAAGTATAAGATTTCCCGAAATCAAACCGAGAGGACCGCTCGACCGATGCTTAACTTCTTCCCCAAGATAAGGCCATTAGCCGTTATTTCAGCTATTGCCGTTGCGGCAATTTCCGTAGCTCCACTTGTAGCCCAAGCCGCAAATCCAACTGAGGCTACCTTCTCAGGTTCGGGTGTGCGCTCACATGGTGTGCCAATTATTAATGCTCAAGGTTCAACTGGTCATGACGGTTCAACGAACCAGAGTGAGAATTCCGATCAAAACGTAGGCTCAAACCAGCCTTCCATTAAATTAGATGATGTCGCCGCCGAATCAAATTGGCAGAAGAATCAACAACAAGTCGGTTCGCGAGCTACTACTGGCACAGTTTCCAATCCCATTAGTTTTCATAAGGGCGGTGCGGTGTACAGCGGAAATGTGGCTATTTATCCAGTTTGGGTAGGCACATGGACCGCTACCCGCCAAACCTTGTGGAATAGCGTTCTAAGCAATCTAGTTACGGTTTTGGGTGCTTCGACTTCAAATACCACGATGGCTAACCAAGTTTTCGCCACGAATGCTTCTTACTTCACCTCGCAGGCAATTGCAGCGCCTTCGCTGAATTGGCCACAAGCCGCAGCGCCATCGGCACCGCTTGTCGCTAACGGAAATATTTCCGATGCTCAGGTTGCAACCTACATTTCTGCGGCAATCAAGACTGGTGCCGTTCCGGCACCTGCTGCTACAGGTGGACTTCGTCCGATTTATGTCTTTATTGGCGCTAATAACACCTTGCTCTCCAGTGGGTTTGGCACGAAATATTGTGGCTGGCACAGCTACGGAACTATCTCCGGAACCACCACTCCTTATATCGCGATCCAGGATTTCACCAGCAAATTCCTATCTGCATGTGCCTCCCAGAGCCCAATTAGCCCAAATGGCGATGCTTATGTAGATGCCATGGCTAGTGTTTTGGTACACGAAATTGATGAAACACTCTCTGACCCGCTATTGAATGCCTGGTATGACGCTCGGGGTTCTGAAAATGCGGATAAATGTGCCTGGACCTTTGGAACGACCTCAACTACCGGTGGCTACAAGTACAACATCACCGAAGGTGGTCGTAAATATTTGATTCAGCGTAATTGGCTCTCGTCAAATGTGAATAAGGGCGATGGCACCGCGTGCACCTTGGCGGACGCGCTTTAATAAGTAGAATAAATAGACTACAATTCTAGTCTAGTACCAGTGCAGTTGGTTGTCTTATGGGACAAGACAATTTGCTAGTTGGTCGAGTCTGGGACTCGACCAACTAGAACTGCGCTTCGAGGGTTATTCGAATGGTGAACCCAATTTCTTGGGTGAACTCTACGAAGACTCCTTCGGCATCTCATTCGGAAATTTTTAAGTGAGGTGTTTACGATGAGAGGGAATCTATTTCTTATGTGTGCAAATGATTCCAGTTACAAGGCCCACGGGCGTGGCATAAATGTTGGATGAACTGATTTCTGAGATTGAGGAAATAATTCCGGACGCATCAGATGGTCTGGTCAATGATTTATTTGAAACGGCGCACGCTGCATTGCCCGCCGAAATTGTTGCGCAATTTAATTGTCTAGGTTTGCGCTGGGACGATGGCGTACTTGTTGTTGGCGCTCCAGAAGCGAATTGGCCAGGCATTAACGAGTATGCCCAAAAGGCCAATCTTCGAATCTCGTTAGTCGATGTAAAAGAAAATGACATTAACGAAGCGATTTCGCTGGTAAAAAGTATCGCCACTTCCAAAGACAATACCTTCGACATTACGGTTACCGAAGTAGGAGAAGCTCCAATCTCCAGTTTGGTCCAGCAAATTATTGAACGATCGGTTTTGGAGCGAGCCAGCGATGTTCACTTTGAGCCCTATACCGATGATCTATTAGTTCGAGTTCGTATCGACGGACGCCTTCGACCACTAGTTACATTGCCGGTCCGACTTGGCCCGGCCATCAGCAGTCGAATTAAAGTTCTATCCGATATGAATATTGTTGAACGACGTCGACCTCAGGATGGTCAGTTCTCAACCACTGTTGGTGGACGATTGATCGATATTCGGGTTGCCTCCGTTGCAACTATTCACGGTGAAAAATTAGTTCTCCGACTTCATGATGCGCGTAGGCAAGCGGTATCGCTTGAAGATCTTGGTATGAGCGGCACGCAATTGGAGCTCTTCTCATCCATGATCCGAGCCACCAATGGTTTGATTTTGGTTTCCGGACCTACCGGAAGTGGAAAAACAACAACGCTCCATGGTGGCATCAAAGCGGTAACGGTGCCCTGGAAAAACGTGATGACCATTGAAGACCCAGTGGAGTTCGTGGTTCAGGGAATTACTCAAATTCCTATCATTGATCCCAACAACGCCGGTTTTGCAGTGCAACTTCGCGCAGTGTTGCGTCAGGACCCAGACATTATTTTGGTGGGCGAAACTCGAGATTCCGAAACCGCCATCATCTCTATTCAAGCAGCTCTTACCGGCCACTTAGTTTTTAGTTCTATCCACGCAACCGATTCTGTCGGTGCGGTGTATCGCTTACTTCAGATGGGAATCGAAGCCCACTTGGTTGCTTCATCCCTAAGAGGCGTTATCGCTCAGCGATTGATTCGAAGGAATTGTCGCTACTGCACTAAAAGTTATCCCGTGACTGGCGCTGAAGAAAAGATTTTAACTTTGTATGGCATGGAAGCAACAACCCTTAGGAAGGGAGTGGGTTGCACTTTGTGTGGTGGTTCTGGTTTCAGAGATCGAATCGCTACTTATCAAGTTTTGGAAATGACTGAATCGCTGAGCGACCTTATTGTGAGCCATCCGGAGCCAAATGAATTTAGAAGATATGCGCAAGCCACTGGCATGACCTCTATGGATCATGAAGCTGTTCGATTAGCCGTGGAAGGGATAACTACATTGGATGAGGCCTTGACGTTAATGGTGTCCAGTGAGTGATTCATTAATGACCCCAGAAGTTGCCCCCGAAAATGGAAAGAAATTCGGACTTGGAAAATTAAAGCTTGAGAAGGCCGTTAGACCGGAAAAAGCCGATAAACCTGAAAAATCCGATAAGGCCGATAAGGCCAAGAAACCGAAATCGGAAATATCGCTCTCTCTTTTTAAAGGCAAAGGGAAAGATGCGCTTCGGAAAAAGGTAATTCATAGTTATAAATACTCCGGTGTTGATGAATCAGGCAAAAAAAAGAGCGGATCAGTAAAGGCGGCGACTTTCGGGGAAGCCCAATTTGGGTTACAGAACCTGGGTTTAACTCAACTTGAAATTAAAGTCCATCAACCTTGGTATAACTTGGAGTTTGGTAAATCAGTTCCATTAGACGAACTTCTGCAAATGACTCGTCAGCTCTCTTCCTTCTCAACAGCAGGAATTTCTGCCGCTCGTGGTCTGGAAATCTTGGCCAACACCAGCGAGCACAAGAAGATGCGTCAAGTGCTGAGCGAGCTAGTTCTGGATATCGAAGGCGGAGATACGCTCAGTCAATCAGTATCGCACCACCCCCATGTTTTTCCTTCTTACTACCCAACGATTCTAAATGCCGCCGAACGAAGCGGTGACTTAGTTGAAGCGCTTCAAACTCTAAATTCCTATTTGGAACGAGACCTTCGATCTCGCCGAGCGGTCCGCTCTGCCATGATTTATCCGATTGTTCTGATATCCCTTACTTTAATTGCGGTGACTGTTCTTTCAGTTGTTGTTCTTCCACGCTTTAAAGTTTTCTTCGATTCGTTAGCAGTCAAACTTCCGGCAACTACTCAGGCGCTGTTGAATGTGACCCACTTCGTTTCGACTTACTGGTGGGCTCTTGGTGGAGGAATCGCACTGCTGACAATATTGTTTGTCGGGGCCAGTCGTAATCCCGTGACTCGAATATATATTGACAGAATGGTCATCAAATTGCCGCTTATCGGCGGGCTGGCTCGACTTGTTTCGCTAGAACGTTTTTGTCGAGTGCTATCAACGCTTGTGAAGACCCAAGTACCACTTCCTGATGCTTTAGAACTTGCCGGAAAAGCCACTGGAAACTTAGTTTTCCAAAGAGCGGTTGCGGCAGCGCGAGTCAGAGTCCTAAATGGTGAGGGCTTGGCTGAACCTCTTTCCGAGTACAAGATTTTCCCAGTTGCCGCAATTCAAATTCTTCGTATTGGTGAAGAATCTGGACAGTTGCAAACCCAACTTCAGCAAGCTGCAGGTTTCTATTCCGATGAACTTGATCACCGCATGAAGAACTTCACTCAGTTACTCGAACCAGCCACTTTGCTCTTTATTGGTGGTGGTGTTGGATTTGTGGCCGTTGCCTTGGTCTCGGCTATGTACGGAATTTATAGTGGCGTCAAAACATGAGAAAGTTCTTTACATCTTCCGACTCCGGTGATTCTTTAGTCGAAGTTGTAGTCGCCACCGTCATTCTGGGTTTATTTGGCTTGGTGGTTCTTGCTTCAATTGCTTCCAATCGTCCACTTTCAGATGCGGTTTCATTGCAAGCTTCAGTATTGACGAATTTAAATTCTGCAGCCAATCAACTTGAGCTACAACCATTTGCGGTCTGCTCGCCAACTTTGCCTGCTCCTTATTCTTTGGCGACTTCGATTCCTCAAGCAGCAAATCCAACGCCATCGCCGGCTGGATCCTTGGCAATCACCACTAATCAACTACCAGTATTAGTAGTCGGAACCACGGTTGCATCAATTCCATTTTCTGCCGTCAACGGTACTGGCGGATATGTTTGGTCGGTTAATCCGCGACTTCCGGCAGGGCTGGTCTTGTCCAGTGCCGGAGTTTTGTCTGGTACACCGCAGCAAGCGATATCGGCCACCTATGCCTTTAAAGTTAAAAGTACGGTCTCCGGTGCATCAGTTTCGGTAACTAGAAACCTGGTGCTCACTTCTGCGACGCTAACCGTTCAGGTTAAAAATGGTTCTACTTGGGTTTCATGCGGATCGGTGCCAAAAATTACCGGTGTTTCAGTAGCTTCGGCAGGAAACGGTTCGTTGATAACTTATACGTATACATCTGGTGGATCATTCACTTACAACTCCGGGACTGCTCTCATCGTTGGTGATGTCGTAACTATTTCTAAAATTTCGCCAGCGGCGCTGAATGTAACCTCGGGAACCATCACCTCGGTAACTCCAACGACTTTCACGATTGCCGGGACAAGTACTGCCACTTCAACAACCTCTGGCGAATTAGGATATTCAAAAACGGTGAATGTCCAGACAGTGACGCTTGGAACTTATGTGGGTAAGAAATTATTTACTAGGGTGGTTGCAAAAGCCACATGATTAAATACGTGGATTCGGCTCGTCAACGCGATTCGGGCTTCACCTTGGTGGAACTGTTAATTGCATTGATTCTTACTTCCTTTCTTGCCCTGGCAGTATCTAAGATGTTTGGCGAGAGTATTTCTGCGATGCAGTACAACCAGGCCACGTCACTTGCAGGCGCCGGATCGTCAACTTTGAATACGACTTTTTCACGAGATATGAGAGAGTCAAACGGCATTTCAATTCCAGGCTATGCGGCCGCGGTGACCGTAACTTCTGCAGTGGGTAGTGGTGGAACAGTTACTTACACTGGTTCAAATTACTTTTCAGTGAATCAAATTGTTTCGATAACGGGATTAACGACAACAAGTGGTGTTTCGCTAAACCTCACCTCTCAGCGAATTACCATTGCAACTTCGACGCAATTTACCGTGAGCAACGCGGCAGTTGGAACAGCGGCATCGCTTCAAAATGGAAAGGCAGTATTGGAATTTACCGTGACTGCCGCCAGTGGCGACGGAACGACCGTCACTTATACCGCCGCTAATACCTTGATGACCGGACAGGTAGTGACAATCACGGGGCTCACGACCGCGGCTTTAAATTTGGTAGCCGTTGAAGTTACCTCAGCTACTGCAACTTCCTTTACCGTCACTGATCCAACCGTTGGCACAGCCGCGGCCACCCAATCAGGAAAAGCGATTCTGCAACAGCCGGTTGTAAGCAGCGCGGTCGGGGATGGCACTTACATTACTTATACATATTCAGGTGGGCCGGATTTGGTGGTTGGTGAAAATATCACTGTTTCGGGAATGCCGACGGGGTACAACTATTCAAATGTGGCGGTATTGCAAAGTACCCCCACTACCTTCCAAATTCTTGGAACGACGGTTGGTAGCGTCACCGGACAAGCGGGTCTATTGTCGATCGGCTGTACTACCTGGGATCCGACCGATGCGGGATTTAACTCGGTTCGGCCCTTACTGGTCATCAGCCAATCGAAAAGCGCCGCAGTTTATGCAGCTACCGGAGATGGCACCACAATAATTTTTTCTTATGCTGGTCAAGATGTTTACATTGTCGGACAGAACATCACAGTATCGGGGTTGAGTGTTTCCGGATTAAACGTAACAAATGCGACAATTACCTCAGTGAATGGTCCGGCAAACACTTTTTCAGTCACCGGAGCCGGGATTGGCACCCTGAGTCAAACCACTGATTTCTTCGGAACCCCAGTAATCGTTGGTTACGCCTCGTTCAACCAATTTGTCGGGTATGAGGTTCACGCCAATGCTGGATCTGGCGAATTGTGGCGCATCCAATGTTTGGCTCCCGGCCGAACGAAAACTGGGGCAAATTCTCAAAAACTGCGGGCTCCGATGCCGCTACCTACAGATTCGGCCTGGGTCGCCAGCATGCAGTGCACGACTTATTCAGTTTCTGCCGTTGTTGTTGCCGCTCCGGGCGCAGCTTCATGTCCGGTTGATAACTTTTTGGGAGATTCGAGCCTATACCCAGGGGTTACTTTTACGGTCCCAGCGGGTACTGGAATAGTAGTCGGAACGTCTAATACGCGTTATGATAGTCAGACAATCCTAGGGGCGAGGAGCGTTTGATGTTGCCGTGGCATAAGAAAGATCAAGGCACAGCTTTAGGTATGGTGTTGATCTTCATCACTGTACTTGGAGTATGGCTTGGCTCCACCTTGTTATTAACGACCGCTGCAAACGGTGGTGCGGGTGGTCTTTCCATTCAAAATTGCAACTCAAATCAGATTGCCTCAGCT